>NZ_PVBL01000009.1:0-253408 GCF_002968555.1 Neorhizobium sp. T6_25 | reverse complement strand
GCGGTGACGATTACGAGCGTCGGCCCGCTGCGGGCGGCGCGAGCCGCGGCGCTCCGTCCTCCGGCGGTCAGCCGGCCGGCGGCAATTTCTCGCGCGATCTCGATGATGACATCCCGTTCTGATCGATCGGTCGGCATCGATTTATGAAACGGCAGCTGCCTGAATTATCGATCAGGCGGCTGCCTTGTCGGCGAGCATCGCGACCAGGACGTCCGATTGCGAGAGAATGCCGACCAGTTTGTTGTTCTCTCGGGTTACCGGCAGGTAGTGCAGCCCCTCCTCGGCGAAGATGACGATAGCGTCTGCGATCGGCGTGGCCGGGCCAACCGTCCTGACAGGCGCTGTCATGATGTCCTTGACCGTGTCGTTCGGTGCGCTGGCCCCCGACAGGACGAGGCGCACACGTTGGGCAAAACCGATTTTCGGCCGGCCTCTCGTCCAGTTCGCCTTGTCGAGAAAATCTGTCTGAGTGACGATCCCCACCACTTCCGCCCTGTCGTTGGTAACCGGCAGGGCCTTGAAATGGTGGGCGCGCATCAGGTCGTGCGCCTCCTTCAGCGTATTGTCGGGTGCGACCGCCACCACATCGCGCGACATGATGCTGGCGCAATCGAGATGGCCGGCGCGCCGGCGATAGGAGCGCAATTCCGTCCGCCGCAGGATCGTTTCGAGGTCGTCGCGGTCGATATCCAGGAACTCGTCGTATTCTTTCAGGACATCGTCGAGGTCGGCGGAGGTAAAGCCGATGCGCTGGATCGAGGCGGGATCGGTCGTGCCGTGATCGGCCGCCGGCTTGGCCGCGTGCGGGTACCGACGGCCCGTCAGATTGTTGAAGGCCAGCGCGAGCAGCAGCAGGGCCAGCGAATTGCCGGCGACCGGCCAGAACACGAAACCATATCCGAGTTCGTGGATCGTCGGTCCGCCGAGCACCGCGGTCAGCGCGATCGCGCCGCTCGGGGGATGCAGGCAGCGAAGCGTCATCATCGCGGCGATGGCAACGGCGATTGCAACCGCCGAGGCCAGGAAGGGGTTGGGTATCAAAAGCGCGGCGGTCACGCCGACAAGGGCGGCGACGATATTGCCGCCAAGGATCGACCACGGCTGGGCAAGCGGGCTGGAAGGCACCGCAAACAACAGTACGGCCGAAGCCCCCATGGGGGCGACCAATGCCGGAAGCGTTGCATCTGCCTTCGAAGCCAGGCTTCCAAGCAGTCCGGTCGCCAGAATGCCCGCGAGCGCGCCAAGCGCGGCACGCAATCTTTCCTTGGGGCTGACGGGGGTGGCTTCCGGCAGGAGCCGGCGCAACATGCGGCGCATCGTGGAGACCTTCGAGTGAGGTGAGATGAATCGCGTTTTAGCAGAAAATTCCGCTCTGTCGCCCAGGTCTTACCTAAAGCTGCGTCCTACCCGAAGCGTGCGGGGCCTAAAGATTGAAGGCCGAACGCACCCCGTCGACGACGAACTGAACGGAGAGTGCCGCAAGGATCACGCCGAGCAGACGAGTGAGGATCGCCCTTCCGGTGACCCCGAGGAAACGATCCAGCCGTTCGGCGACCAGCAGCGTCGCGTAGACGAGCAGCATGATCAGCCCGATGACGCCGATGAAAAGCGCGCGGTCGAGGACGCCGGGCAGGGTGCCGGAAAGCAGAACCGTGGCCGAGATCGCGCCCGGTCCGGCAATCAGCGGCAGCGCCAGCGGAAACACCGCGATGTTGTGGATGTGGTCGATGGTGATCGCCGCCTGGGATGTCTTTTCCTTCCGTTCCTGGCGTTTCTCGAACACCATTTCGAACGAGATCCAGAAAAGCAGCAGGCCGCCGGCGATGCGGAAGGCACCGATCGATATCCCGAGCAGCCCCAGAACGCTCGAACCGAACAGCGCAAATACGGCGAGGATGCCGAAGGCGATCAGCGATCCTCGAAAGGCGACCTGACGGCGCTGGAGGGCGGTCATGCCGACGGTCAAGCCCAGAAAGACCGGCGCCAGCCCGGGCGGGTCGAGTGTCACGAGCATCGTGGTCAGGGCATTGACCAGCATATCGGGGGTCGCCATATCCTCTCCCTGTCAGGCTGCAATCCTTGCAGTCGCATGCGAAGATTGTTAGGACAGGCCAGCAGCGAAAGAAAGCCCACCCCGTCAGCGTCGCGGCATGTTTCGACCTTGTTCAAAAGCCGTGTTAAAGCCGCAAAAGCTGTTCAAAACCATTGTGGAAATTGGCGCTCGGAACCGCTTTCCGCTATAAAAAAGAAACTGATTCCGAACAGAGATCGTGATCCGATTTGACTGAGCAAAGCACACCCGGCGGCGGAAAGCTGCCTCCAGGCATCGAACCCATTTCCATCATGGAAGAGATGCAGCGGTCCTACCTCGATTACGCCATGAGCGTCATCGTCAGCCGCGCCCTTCCTGACGTCCGCGACGGACTGAAGCCGGTCCACCGGCGCATCCTGTACGGCATGTCGGAACTCGGCATCGACTGGAACAAGAAATACGTCAAATGCGCCCGTGTAACCGGGGACGTGATGGGTAAATTCCATCCCCACGGCAACTCGGCGATCTATGACGCGCTTGCGCGTATGGCGCAGGACTGGTCGCTCCGCCTGCCGCTGATCGACGGTCAGGGCAATTTCGGCTCGATCGACGGCGACCCGCCGGCGGCCGAACGTTACACCGAATGCCGCCTCGAGAAAGCGGCCCACGCGCTGCTCGACGATCTCGACAAGGAAACCGTCGATTTCCGCGACAACTATGACGGCACGCTCTCCGAGCCCGTCGTGGTACCGGCGAAATTCCCGAACCTTCTGGTCAACGGCGCAGGCGGCATCGCCGTCGGCATGGCGACCAACATCCCGCCGCACAATCTGGTGGAAGTGATCAACGGCTGTATCGCCCTGATCGACAACCCGGCGATCGAGCTGCCGGAAATGATGGAGATCATTCCCGGTCCGGACTTTCCGACGGGCGCCCTGATCCTCGGGCGGGCCGGTATCCGTTCCGCCTATGAGACCGGCCGCGGCTCGGTAATCATGCGCGGCGTTGCCGCAATCGAACCGATGCGCGGTGATCGCGAGCAGATCATCATCACCGAAGTTCCCTACCAGGTGAACAAGGCGACCATGGTCGAGAAGATCGGCGAGCTGGTGCGCGAAAAGCGCATCGAGGGCATTTCCGACCTGCGCGACGAATCCGACCGCCAGGGTTACCGGGTCGTCGTCGAGCTGAAGCGCGATGCCAATGCCGACGTGATCCTCAATCAGCTCTATCGCTACACGCCGCTGCAAACCTCCTTCGGCTGCAACATGGTGGCGCTGAATGGCGGCAAGCCGGAACAGCTCGCGCTGCTCGACATGCTGCGCGCCTTCGTCTCCTTCCGCGAGGAAGTGGTTAGCCGGCGCACAAAGTACCTGCTGCGCAAGGCTCGCGAACGGGCCCACGTCTTGGTGGGCCTGGCGATCGCAGTCGCCAATATCGACGAGATCATCCTCCTGATCCGCCGCGCGCCCGATCCGCAGACGGCGCGCGAGCAGTTGATGACCCGTCGTTGGCCGGCTCAGGACGTCGATGCGCTGATCCGCCTTATCGATGATCCGCGCCACAAGATTAACGAGGACGGCACCTACAACCTGTCCGAGGAGCAGGCGCGCGCCATCCTCGAGCTCCGTCTCGCCCGCCTGACAGCTCTCGGCCGCGATGAAATCGGTGACGAACTCAACAAGATCGGCGCCGAGATCAGCGATTACCTCGACATCCTGTCGTCGCGCCTGCGCATCCAGACGATCGTCAAGGACGAGCTCGCGGCCGTGCGCGATGAATTCGGCACGCCGCGCCGCACGCAGATTCTCGATGCCGGCCTGGAAATGGACGATGAGGACCTCATCGCCCGCGAAGACATGGTCGTCACCGTTTCGCATCTCGGTTATATCAAGCGCGTCACGCTCGGCACCTATCGCGCCCAGCGTCGCGGCGGCAAGGGCCGTTCCGGCATGGCGACGCGCGACGCGGATTTCGTCACGCGCCTGTTCGTGGCCAATACCCACACGCCGGTTCTGTTCTTCTCCTCGCGCGGCATCGTCTATAAGGAAAAGGTCTGGCGCCTGCCGATCGGCACGCCGCAGTCGCGCGGCAAGGCGCTGATCAACATGCTGCCGCTGGAGCCTGGCGAACGCATCACCACGATCATGCCGCTGCCCGAGGACGAAACGACCTGGGAGAACCTGGACGTGATGTTCTCGACAACCCGCGGCACCGTTCGCCGCAACAAGCTGTCGGACTTCGTGCAGGTCAACCGCAACGGCAAGATCGCCATGAAGCTCGAGGAGGAGGGCGACGAAATCCTCTCCGTCGAGACCTGCACCGATCAGGACGACGTGCTGCTGACCACCGCGCTCGGCCAGTGCATTCGCTTCCCCGTTGGTGACGTGCGCGTCTTTGCCGGCCGCAATTCGATCGGCGTACGCGGCATCACGCTCGGAGAAAGCGACCGCATCATCTCCATGACCATTGTCGGCCATGTGGACGCGGAGCCCTGGGAGCGCGCGGCCTATCTCAAGCGCTCGGCGACCGAGCGTCGCGCCGCAGGCGTCGACGAGGAGGATATTGCTCTCGTGGGTGAGGAAGTCACCGAGGAGGGACAGCTTTCCGACGAGCGTTACGAGGAACTGAAGGCCCGCGAGCAGTTCGTGCTGACGGTTTCCGAAAAGGGCTTTGGCAAGCGGTCGTCTTCCTACGACTTCCGCACCTCGGGCCGCGGCGGCAAGGGCATCCGCGCCACCGATACGTCCAAGACAGCGGAGATTGGCGAACTGGTCGCCGCCTTCCCGATCGAGGACAGCGACCAGATCATGCTCGTCTCCGATGGCGGCGTGCTGATCCGCGTGCCGGTCAACGGCATCCGCATCGCCAGCCGCGCCACGAAGGGCGTCACGATCTTCTCGACCGCCAAGGACGAAAAGGTTGTCTCGGTCGAGCGTATCAGCGAGCCGGAAGGCGACGAGGAAAACGGCAATGGCCTGCCGGAGGAAATCGTCAGCGAGACCGGTGATCTCGGCGCTGCCGCCCCGGATGCAGGCCCGACGGATGAGGGTGCGGCGGAATAAGCCGCACCTCAATCAAAAACCTGCCAAAATAAAAAGCCGGAGGATGAAAATCCTCCGGCTTTTGTTTGAACCGCTTGCGACGGGAAGTCTGCGTGAACGCGGTTCGCTACTGTCAAATCGTCAAATCGGGCAATCCGTCAGAACACGCTGTGGCGGCGCGAGAAATCCCTGAAATCCTTCATGTCGGCACGTTCACGCCTGAGCTCGGAAATCGTTGAGGCCACGGAAGCCACGAACATGATGCTGATCAAACCTGCAAGTACTGTCAACGTCACGAACATGGGGTTCCTTTCTCGTCCGTGTATCCGCCTCAGTAGTACGAGAGATCGCTATAACGGCCCGTTACCTGCGGATAATTCAGATCTGCCAATTGGGATTTATCTTGATAAAGGGTTACCGTTGCCGTCAGCATCACCGCAATCATGGCCGTCCAGACCAGGTTGATCATGGTGATCTTGTCCAGCATGATCGTTTTCCTTCTCGCGATCATCGCCATCTGTCCTTCTTGTTAGCCTGAACGCGCATCGCGCAAACAGGTTCCACCGCATTTTGAGAGTTACTTAACCGTGTGGCTCTGAAGCGTCCTTGAATGCTCTGTTCATCTGGCGTTCAGAATTGGAAGTCTTTTTCAGGTTTCTTCCGGTCCGAAGGCGACCACGAAGGCCTCCAATGCAAAAGCGAGAACCACGGCTCCCAACACCATCAAAGCCAGCATTTGTCGTCGTTTCTCCCGAGATACGCACGGGTCTTTCGCCCACGATCGTCATAAGACCACAGCGCCGCTGAAACGTCCTTGAACGGGCCATTCATCTTTCGTTCAGAATTGGGAGATGCTTGCGGTTGGGCGGCTTCCGTGACAAAAGGCGCGTGAAATTTCGCTGAAACAGTTCCGGACCTCGGCATGACCACCGCTTTTTATCCCGGTTCTTTCGATCCGATGACCCACGGACATCTGGACGTGCTCGTCCAGGCGCTGAATGTCGCGGACAAGGTGATCGTCGCGATCGGCATTCATCCGGGCAAGGTGCCGATGTTCACCTTCGAGGAGCGGGCCGAACTCATCAGCGCCTCGCTTGCGGAAGCGTTGCCGGGCAAAGCCAACCACGTATCGGTTGTTTCCTTCGACAAGCTGGTGGTCGATGCGGCCCGCGCCAACGGCGCAGGCCTGTTGATCCGCGGCCTGCGCGACGGCACCGATCTCGACTACGAAATGCAGATGGCAGGTATGAACCGGCAGATGGCGCCGGATATCCAGACCGTCTTCCTGCCTGCAGGCACTGCGTCGCGGCCCATTACGGCCACATTAGTCCGGCAGATCGCGGCGATGGGCGGCGACGTCAGCGCCTTCGTGCCTGCCGCGGTCCTGAAGGCCCTGAACAACAAGCTGAAACGCTGATCGTTTCCGAACCCCGGAGATCTTTCCATGAAACTGCTTCGTCTTGCCGTAGCCGGCGCTTTCGCCCTCGCTTCCATGGTCCTGCCGGCTGTTGCCGGCCCGGATGATTTCCTCACCATCCAGCTGAAGGATGGCCCCGTGGTGATCCAGCTGATGCCGGAAGTTGCGCCGAAGCATGTGGCGCAGATCAAGGCGCTCGCCGCCAAGGGCGAATACGACAATGTCGTCTTCCATCGGGTCATCAACGGCTTCATGGCGCAGACGGGAGACGTGGAGTTCGGCAAGCAGGGGGGCAAGAGCTTCAACCCGGCTCGCGCCGGCATGGGCGGCTCTGAGATGCCGGATATTCCGGCCGAATTCTCGAAAGTGCCGTTCGAGCGCGGTATCGTCGGCATGGCGCGGTCGCAGGATCCGAATTCCGCGAACTCGCAATTCTTCATCATGTTCACCAAATATCCGAGCCTGGACGGCCAGTATACCGCCGTCGGCAAGGTCGTGTCCGGCATGGAACTGGTCGACAAGATCAAGCGTGGCCAGGGTAGCAATGGCGAGGTCAGCAATCCCGACAAGATGATCAAGGTCACCGTCGGTAAGAAGTAGGCCGCAGGGAATTAAACGAAAGGCGCCCCTGTCGCAGACGACAATCGGGTGCCGAATTAAGGAGAAAGCATATGGCCGAGATCAAAGATCCGGAAAACACCCTCATCATGGAAACCACCAAGGGCAAGGTCGTCATCTCGCTTCTGCCCGACCTGGCGCCGGGGCACGTCGCCCGCGTTAAGGAGCTTGCCCGCGAGAACGCCTATGACGGCGTGGTTTTCCATCGCGTCATTCCCGATTTCATGGCCCAGACGGGCGACGTGAAATTCGGCAAGCAGGGTTCCGAGAGCTTCAATCCGGCCCGCGCCGGCATGGGTGGCTCGGAAAAGCCGGACCTCAAGGCTGAATTCTCCGCCGTCCCGCATGTCCGCGGCACCTGCTCCATGGCCCGTTCGCAGAGCCCGAACTCGGCCAATTCGCAGTTCTTCATCTGCTTCACCGACGCCCCGTGGCTGAACAAGCAGTACACCGTGTGGGGCCAGGTCATCGAAGGCATGGACTTCATCGACCAGATCAAGAAGGGCGAGCCGGTCAAGGATCCCGACTCGATCGTTTCGGTCCGCGTCGCCGCCGACGTCTGATCTCGACGGAACGAATGGCCCGCTCCGTCTGTCGGCGGGGCGGGCTTCGCTTTTTTGGAAAATTCATGCGCGTCGATCTCTTCGACTTCGATCTCCCGGAAAAAAATATAGCGCTGAGGCCCGCGAGCCCGCGTGACAGCGCCCGGCTGCTCGTCGTGCGACCGGAAGGCCAGCCGGTGCTTGCCGATCACCGCGTGTCCGATCTGCCGGGTTTCCTGAAACCAGGCGACGCGCTGGTCTTCAACGACACCAAGGTCATACCGGCCCAGTTGGAAGGCATCCGCCACCGCGAGGGAGCGGGGGGGCAACAAGTGTCCGCGACGCTGCACATGCGCGTCGCGCCCGATCGCTGGAAAGCCTTCGCCAAGCCGGGAAAACGCATCAAGACCGGCGACCGGATCGAATTCGGCCATGGCGGCAATGCCTGCCTGATTGGTTCGCTTGCCGCAACCGTGGAAGACAAGGGCGAGGGCGGCGAAGTCACCCTGCGCTTCGATCTTTCCGGTCCGGCACTCGACGAGGCGATCATGGCGGTCGGGCACATTCCGCTGCCGCCCTATATTGCCGCCAAGCGCCCGGAAGATGCGCAGGACCAAAAGGACTACCAGACCATCTACGCCCGCGAGGAGGGTGCCGTCGCGGCGCCGACGGCCGGCCTGCATTTCACGCCGGAGCTTTTCGCGGCACTTGATGCCGCCGGCATCGAACGGCATTTCGTGACGCTGCACGTCGGGGCAGGGACCTTCCTGCCGGTCAAGGCGGACGACACGGCCGAGCACAAGATGCACCAGGAGATCGGCCATGTCAGCGCCGAGACCGCGGCGCGGCTGAATGCAGTGAAACGCGCCGGCGGGCGCGTCGTCTGTGTCGGCACCACCTCTTTGCGCCTGATCGAGAGCGCGGCTGCCGATGACGGCACGGTAAAACCCTGGAGCGGCGCGACCGGCATATTCATCACGCCGGGCTACCGCTTCAAGGCGGTCGATATGCTGATGACCAATTTCCACCTGCCGCGATCGACGCTGTTCATGCTCGTCTCGGCCTTCTGCGGGCTGGAGACGATGCGCGCGGCCTATTCGCACGCGATCACAACCGGCTACCGCTTTTACTCCTATGGCGATTCCAGCCTTCTTTTCCGGGACAACCGATGACCGAGACTTTCCAGTTCAATCTCAAGGCCACCGATGGCGGCGCGCGGCTTGGCGAAATCACCATGCCGCGCGGCACGATCCGCACCCCGGCCTTCATGCCGGTCGGCACGGTCGGCACCGTCAAGGCCATGTATCTCGACCAGGTGCGCGATACCGGCGCCGATATCATTCTCGGCAATACCTATCACCTGATGCTGCGCCCGGGTGCGGAGCGCGTCGCCCGGCTTGGCGGCCTGCATGAGCTGATCCGCTGGAAACATCCGATTCTCACCGATAGCGGCGGGTTCCAGGTCATGTCGCTGTCGGGCCTTCGGAAGCTCGACGAGAAGGGCGTGACGTTCAAGAGCCATGTCGACGGCAGCCTGCACCACATGTCGCCGGAGCGCTCGATCGAGATCCAGGGCCTGCTCGGCTCCGACATCCAGATGCAGCTCGACGAATGCGTGGCGCTGCCTGCCGAGCCCAAGGAGATCGAACGGGCGATGGAACTGTCGCTGCGCTGGGCCGAGCGCTGCCGCGTCGCTTTCGGCGATCAGCCGGGCAAGGCGATGTTCGGTATCGTCCAGGGCGGCGACCAGCCCGAGCTTCGCATCCGCTCAGCCGAAGGCCTGAAGCAGCTCGACCTGAAGGGCTATGCGGTCGGAGGGCTTGCCGTGGGCGAGCCGCAAGACGTCATGCTGAAGATGCTCGAAACCACGCTTCCCGTTCTGCCGTTCGAAAAGCCGCGCTACCTGATGGGCGTCGGCACGCCGGACGACATGCTGAAATCGGTAGCGCGGGGCATCGACATGTTCGATTGCGTCATGCCGACCCGTTCGGGCCGCCATGGGCTTGCCTTCACCCGCCGCGGCAAAGTCAATATCCGCAACGCCCGCCATGCGGAGGACATGCGGCCGCTGGACGAGGAATCGAACTGCCCGGCCGCGCGCGATTATTCCCGCGCCTATCTGCACCATCTGGTGCGCGCCGACGAGGCGCTTGGCGGCATGCTGCTCTCCTGGAACAACCTGAACTACTATCAGGATCTGATGAAGGGCATCCGCCAGGCGATCGCCGAGGGGCGGTTCGCCGATTTCTACGCCGAAACCCAGGAAATGTGGGCGAGGGGCGATATCGATCCGGTCTGAGTAAGGCCGTCAGATACCCTGGCTGGCGGTGTTGCGGATCATCCGCACGCCGTTGACCTTGTAGGACCCGTCATCCATCAGCCGCATTTCGTAGATGGCCGTCCAGTCCTTCCCTTCCCTGGCGCTGATCATCACTTCCTGCAGCACCACTTCCCCGCCGCCGATCATCTTCGAGCGGCCGAAGGCATAGTTGCCGGCGTGATAGACGGGCTCGTAGGTTTTCCGCACCATATCCAGGAACCGGTCCTTGTTGGGATAGAGGCTGCGGATCCCGGGCGAGGCGAAGGAATAGGCCTTTTCCGCGTCATCCTGCATGAGCGCGGCGATCTGGCCGGAAATCACCGCCTGGGCATTGGCGACGGGATCTTCGGCTTTGACGGCGGTGAAGGAACAGAGAGCGAAACACAGAACGACTGTAAGATATCGAGCCAGCATCGGGCTTTCTCCAGGGGCGAGCACCAGAAGGCTAGCGCCTTTGGGCGCTAGGAGAAGATGGCGCGTGCGGGTTTTTTGCGCAACGCCTTTCTTGAACGCAAACGAATCCGAATGATTACAGAATGATGACGCGTCGAGGCGGCCGCTGCCGTTATCCGCACATTTTCGTGATAATTCCGCTCATCGGTGGCGCAGGGCAGGGTCCCGTTATCGCGGCTTGTCGGTATCGGCCGACACTGTCAGGAATGCGACGGGAATATTGATTCGCCCGGACATGCTATTTCGATGAAAAACCTTTTGCCGCCGGCTCTCCTCTATTTCAGCAATGCCATCCTGTTCATTTCGCTGTTCACCCGATTGCCGGCTATCCAGGCGTCGCTCGGAATCGACAAGGCCGGCCTCGGTCTGGCGCTGCTGAGCGCCCCTGTCGGTACCTTTCTCGCTTTGCCGCTTGCAGGACGTATCAACGACCGCTTCACGCCGCGGCTGACGGCACTCGTCACTCTGCCGATCTGCGCCATGCTCACGCCCGCGCTGACCGTCTTTCCGGTCGTGGGATTTGTGATCTGTTTCTTTCTCTTCGGTTTCTTCCGCACGATTTTCGACGTGGCTGCCAACATGATTTCCGCCGGTATAGAACAGCGAACCGGCCGGAAGGTGCTGTCCCGCAGCCACGGTTTCTGGTCGGTGGGTCTGCTGGCCGGCTCCCTGTGTTCCGGCTTCCTGGCCGAAAAGGCGGTGACGCCCTTGGTGCAGCAGACCATGGCCGCCGGTTTTGTCGTCGCGGCGTGCCTGCTGGTGTTCTGGATCACCCCCAAGGAGGCGTCTCCGCAAACGCGACCCGACCACAAGCGCGGGGCATATGTGCTTCCGGACAGGATGATCGTGCTGATCTGCGTCATGGTTTTCGGCCTCTGCATCGTCGAGGGCGCGGTCTACGATTGGGGTATCTTTTTTCTGCGCGAACAGCTGAAGGCTGATCCGGCGATTGCCGGCGTGCTTTATGCGGCCTTCACCGTCGGCATGGGGCTGACGCGACTTTCCGGCGACATGCTGCGGGACAGTTTCGGATCCATAGTGCTGATGCGTTCCTCGGCCGTTTCCGTCGCCCTTGGGATTGTCCTTCTCGTGGCGACACCGAGCCTGACGCTTTCCGGCCTGGCGCTTTTCCTGATCGGCTGCGGCGTGGCGCTCGCTTACCCCCTCGCGGTCTCGACGACGATCGAGCTTGGCAAGGGTCAGCCGTCGGAAAACCTCGCGGCACTGGGCCTGACGCTGATGTTGTCGACGATCGGCGTGCCGCCGCTACTCGGCTTCATTGCCGAACATGTCGATCTCGTCGCGACCTTCCTGGTGCTGCTGCCTTGCGTCCTGGTCAGCTTCCTTATGGCGCCCGTCGCCGAGGGCCGCCGCCCGTCATGGCCGCGCCGGCGCCGCTAGCGGCTAAACTGCCCTGTGGGAAAATCCGGCAAGGATAGGGCCTGCCCATAATTGGCCACAAGAGTCGGTAAGGGGTTGAGACCGCTGGCCTTAGCCGTTAGACAATGAAACCGGATTTGCCGAAAACAGGTGACACTGTGATCGACCCTTATGAGATGCTTGGTGTTTCGCGCGAGGCGGATGGCGTAGCCATCAAGTCGGCCTATCGCAAACGCGCAAAAACGGTTCATCCGGATGCCGGCGGCGACGTCGATGCATTCGGAAAACTAACCGTGTCCTATGAACTGCTGTCCGATCCGGTACGCCGAAAAGTCTACGACGATACGGGTTACGACCCGGAACTCGCCGACACGAAGGACCTGCAGGGGCTGGTGATTCTCGAAACATTGGTCAACGAGATCATCCTTGACGAGCGCGAGCCGGGAAGTTTCGATCCGGTCGCCGCCATACGTCGCAAGCTGACCGACAAGATCGTCAATGCCCGCTTCCATATTCTGGAGATGGAGCGCCACCGCGCCCGCATCCGCAACCACATCGACCGTATCGGCCGCAAGCCCGAGACGGACGTGCTGGGCCGCATGCTGAAATCCCGGTGTGAAGCGATCAACGACGCGATCGGCAGGGCCGAGACCGAGATCGAGAATATCGAGCAGGCCTACGGCATGCTGGACGGGTATTCCTATGAGGTCGAGGTGATCGAGATCAAGACCGCCGCCGAGTGAGGGCCGCGGCACGTCTCTTGACACCGAAGTCAGCTTGAAGACATAGCTTCAGACCATTCAATTCAAAGGGTTTTCGATGGCATTGACCATACGGGAGGGTGTTCGCGGGGATGCCGCGGCGCTGCTCGGCTTCATCCGCGAGCTGGCAATCTACGAAAAGGCCGAGCACGAGGTCGCGGCCACCGTCGAGACGATCGAAAGCTCCATTTTCGGCGAGACGTCGGTGACGCGGGCGCTGGTCTGCGAGCAGGACGGCGTTCCCATCGGTATGGCGATCTGGTTCTTCAGCTATTCGACCTGGCAGGCAAGAAACGGGCTTTATCTCGAAGACCTGTATGTGACGCCGGCAGCGCGCGGGCTCGGCGCCGGCAAGGCGATGCTGAAGCGGCTGGCTCAGATCGCCGTCGAGAACGATTGCGGCCGGTTCGAATGGAGCGTGCTCGACTGGAACGAGCCGGCGATCCGGGTCTACGAGGCGATCGGCGCTGAGCCGATGAACGAGTGGATCCGCTATCGGCTTTCGGGCGAGACGCTGAAAAGCTTTGCCGAAGGCTGATGGGGCAGGCGAGGTTGACGCTGGACGCGTGACCGTTATAAAGCCAGCGCACTGGAAGAGTGTCCGAGTGGTTTAAGGAACCGGTCTTGAAAACCGGCGTGCGGGAAACCGTACCGTGGGTTCGAATCCCACCTCTTCCGCCATAACTGCTCAGGTCCGCACTAAGCACGATATTCTGCGCAGCAGCTAATTCGCACTCCGATCACCAACCGGCTATTGTCACGCGGCAGTCTAGGATAGGCAGTCCAACATCCACTGGACACCGAACCGATCGGTGAGTTTGCCGTAATAACTCCCCCACGGCTGCACCGCCAGATGTGTGGTAATCTCGCCGCTATCGGCAAGCGCCGTGAATAATCGGTCTGTCGTGGCGCGATTGTCGAGGATGAGCATGTGAGCGGAGCCTCGCATCGGCTCGGCATCGTGATTGTCCGAGGCGAAGAACAGAAGACCCGGTCCCTCGAAGCGGGAGTGCATGACTTTGCCGCGCATACCTTCACAGGCGAGCGGCACTCCGTGGTCGCCGTGACGCATGAGCGCCGTGACGCGACCAAGGCCACATCTGGTATAGAAGTCGAGCGCTGCTTCACACTGGGTCGTGAAAAAGAGATAGTTGGCAAGCTGCATGGCATGGCCTCCAATGAGGTACCAGACCGCGAAATCTTCGCGTTTCGCAGTCCAGCCTTGAGGAATTTATAGATGCGAAACGCTACAGGGTGACACCGGAGCCCGCTATGGCTTCGATCAAGCTGGCATTGTCGTAGCTGCGACCGGCGATGCCCCAGGCTCCTTCGGGAGCGTAGACTATGTTTGACCAGATATGTTCACGCTTCAGCCGTCCCCCGGCCGCCTTTTCGACGATATCCGTTGCCTTCTCGATAAAAGCGCTTTTCGCCTCAGGCGTCGCCAGGGCGATCTCGGGGAGCTTAAGTTCGACAAAAGCTGCTGCCACCACCTTGCCACCGGCAAGTACATGTTCCTTCGGCAACACGTTGATCGAGCCGACGATGTTGGCCGTCATGAAGGCATTCCCCGTCAGACCCGAGACTTCGAGAATCGCGTCTGCTAGTCCGGAAAAGGCCTCGGCCTGCGCTTGTGGCGATAGCAGGCCTTCGGGCACGGTGAGCGTAATGGGCATGGAGTTCTCCTCATTTGAACAGGAAAGGCATTTGATATATACCGAATGCTCTCTATCCATAAACACCGATCTCTCTTTATTCAAGCGATAAAGAGAGATCACTCTCAATGAGGACGGCATGCGCTACAGCCCGGAGCATAAGCAGGAGACCAAATCGAAGATCGTGGCGGCGGCGGGCCGGGTTTTCCGGAAGGAGGGCTATGGCGGCGGCGGCATCGAAGCATTAACCAAGGCCGCTGGCGTGACCAACGGCGCCTTCTATGGGCACTTTAAGTCCAAGAGCGAAGCTTTCCGCGCCGCCGTGCTGTCGGGCTTGGAAGAGTTGCGGCTAGGGATTGCAGCGCTCAAAGGCAGCGAACAGACAAACTGGCTGACGACCTTTGTAGGATTCTATCTTGGTTACAAACGGACCTGCGATCTTGGCGAAAGCTGTGCCTTGCCGAGCCTGTCCACCGACGTGATGCGCGCCGATGACGATACGCGCGCTGCTTATACGGCTGAGCTGAAGCGTCTCGTCGACGAGGTCGCCGCAGGTTTGCCGGAGAATGATGCTCCAGGCACGTCCGCCGGTTCGCAAAAAGATCAGGCTATCGTCCTGCTCGCCATGCTCAGCGGAGGCGTTACGCTTGCCCGAGCCGTATCGGACCCGGAGTTGTCGGACCGCATCGCCCACCTCGTAGGGCAGGCAGCGTTACGCTTGGCCGGCCCGAAGGCGTTGGACAGCGCGCATTCAGGTTCTGCCGACCATTGAAGTTGTGCGACGTTAGAGGGGCTATAGCGTACATGTCGTGCCCATCTTCGTTTGTTGGCGTATCATGATACCGCGCAGCGATAGCTTACCTCTTGTCACCGCGGCTCCACCGATAGGCTCAGATAGGTCGGATCGAATTCGGCCACGTCCTTCAGTCGTTCCCAGTCGAGAATGGTGATCGTATGGTTGGACCAGGAGATCAGGCGTTCACGCCTGAGCGTCTGGATGACGCGGTTCATGTGGACGAGCGACAATCCCAGTACGTCGGCCATCTCGCCCTGCGAGAGCGGGAGGTGGAAGGCCCAGCCGTTGGTGCGGCGGACCACGTCCAGCCGGACATAAAGTTCGCAGAGAATGTGGGCGAGGTGCGAGACTTTGGAGCGCCGCCCCATGGCCACGATCCAGGCGCGGTGGATCGAGCCGTGGATCAGCGTATCGAGCCACAACATCCGGGTCAGGTGCGGATGCTGTTCCGTCACCTGCTTCAGGTCCGCATGGTCGCAAAGGCTGACGTGGCAGGGAGAAAGCGCGATGACGCCGTGATCCATGGTTTTCAGCAGGAAGGCATGCAGGTCCACGAAATCGCCGGCGACGTGGAGCGCCGTGATCTGCCTGGTGCCTTCCGCCGTCAGCTTGTATCGGGCAGCGAACCCATCGACGAGCAGGCTGCTGTGGCCGGGTCTCGATCCCTCGACCACCAGGTCCTCTCCCGCTAGGAAGCGTCGTTCACGGCCAACGATGCGCCTGAGGATGTCGCGCTCTTCATCGGTGAGAAGGTCATGCTGTTCGAGGTTGAGAAGTAAGGAGTCGATCACGGTTATCCTCGGCGGGTGTCAATATCCGGGGAAAGAACGGATGAGGAGGCCATATAGATCCCTCGAACACACTGACCACTGGGCGGGAACAAATGCCCGCGAAGGAAATTCGGTCGCTAGATACTCAAGGCAGCGAGCATGGAATGGCGCGATATTTCTTCGATTTGATCAACGGTGACGGGCCTGTGCGTGACAATGAGGGCCAGGAAATTTCGACCCGCGAGGAGATCAGCCGGGAAGTGAGCCGGATCCTGGCAGATATCGCCCGCGAGGAGTTTCCCGAGCGGGGGAAGGGCTCGATCTCCATCGAGGTGCGCAACGAGTCTGGGCAGTCGGTATTTACTGGCCACCTGTCGTTCCAGACACAATGGCATGATGATCCGGAACTTTGACTGTGCAATATCTGGATTTGCCACATTAGTCTTAGTTTGCGGTAATCGTTGTTAATGCATGATTAACCATATCAAATAGAATTTTATCTTTTCCCCCGTTTTCGTTCGCATTTTCGCCGCGATGCTAGCAAAAGTTCGCTTCCATTGTGTCCGTCGGCATAGGGGTATGTCCCGGACCGGTTCAATGGCTGTGAAGGCGGTGCGATCGCGAGGATCGTTCGCAGCCTGATGCAGTGAAGGCGGCATGGGACGGATGAGTTTGGGTGTGAGTGGCGGCAAGCTTTCGCTGGGTGCGAAATGGCTCGGGATAACGATGGTCTGCGCGGGGATGGCATCCTGCGCGACGACAGAGGCACCGAAGTCGAAACCCCGCAGCAAAGAGTATTTCTCCGAAAAGGAATATGGGGTCAAGGCGAGCCCGCGCGTGGTCGGCGACGGCCGGCCGGTGCCGAAGGGTGGCGGCCGGTTCATGGTCGGCCAGCCCTATGAGGTGAAGGGCCAGACCTACGTTCCCAAGGAGGATCCGAACTACAACAGGAGCGGTCTTGCCTCCTGGTATGGGTCCGCCTTCCACGGCCGTCTGACCGCCAATGGCGAAGTCTATGATAGCGACCACCTGTCGGCCGCGCATCCGACGTTTCCGCTGCCGAGTTATGCCCGCGTGACCAATATCGACAACGGCACCTCGGTCATCGTCCGGGTCAACGACCGCGGCCCTTACCATCCGGGCCGCATCATCGACGTTTCCGACAAGACGGCCGAAATGCTGGATATGAAGCGGATCGGCACTGCCAAGGTCAACGTGCAGTATGTCGGCCGCGCCCGCATGGACGGCAAGGACATGCCGTTCCTGATGGCCTCCTACATCCGCAAGGGCGATCGCCTGCCGTCGATCCGTCCGGAAGGCCAGATCGCAACCGGCGTCATGGTCGCGTCGAACCAGACGCTGGGCGACCAGCTCCAGAGCTACGGCTCGGCTATGCCGCGCCCGATCGCGCTGGCAGGCCGCACGCCAAACGGCCCGGCGCCGGCAGCTTCCGCAC
Source organism: Neorhizobium sp. T6_25 (assembly GCF_002968555.1). Taxonomy (NCBI): domain Bacteria; kingdom Pseudomonadati; phylum Pseudomonadota; class Alphaproteobacteria; order Hyphomicrobiales; family Rhizobiaceae; genus Neorhizobium; species Neorhizobium sp. T6_25. Next base: position 236,164 of record NZ_PVBL01000009.1, on the reverse strand, counting down.
CCCAGGCCTTCGAGGCATTCGAGAATTTCTCGACATTGCCGCAGGTCGGTCCGCACCCGATCGAACGGCCGGTTGCAGGGGTTGCGCCCGCGCAGAACCGGCAGGTCGTCTCTGCTTACCCTGTCGAGGCTCAGGCGCGGCCGTCGCAGGGCCGGAACCCGGAAACCGCCTATTCATCCGCTCCGCAGGCAAAAGCCCCGCAGGTCGTGTTCGGCAACGTGGTGCTGGAAGGTCCCAAGGCCGCTCAAAAGCCCGTGCGCTAGTTCATGGGCGATTGCAGGGTGCAATCGCCACTGCTACGCATGGGGAAGGACGGTTCGTGGGGTGATCATGCGGCGCCTGCTGATTCTGCTTTGCCTAGTATTGCTGCAAGTATTCCTGCAAACCGGCGCGCCTTCGGGAGCCGTCAGCGCGCAGGAACCGCCGCCCGCCTTCGTGACCAAGGCGAAGCAGGTCTATATGGTCGAGGCGAAGACCGGCACGGTGCTGCTCGCCTCCAACGAAAACCAGGGATTCCCGCCGGCCTCGCTCGCCAAGCTGATGACCATGGAAGTGGTTTTCAGTGCGCTGAAGCGCGGTGAAATCAGCCGCGAGACCGTCTTTCCGGTTTCCGAGTTTGCCTGGCGCACCGGCGGGGCGCCCTCGGGCACCACGACCATGTTCGCGGCGCTGAAATCCCAGATCCGTGTCGAAGACCTCATCAGGGGCGTCGTCGTCCAAAACGGCAACGATGCCTGCATCGTGCTGGCGGAAGGTATTTCCCGTTCAGAAGCCGAATTTGCATCCCGGATGACGGCGCGCGCCAAGGATCTCGGGCTCGGTCGTTCCGTCTTCGGCAATTCCACCGGCCTGCCGGATACGGAGAGCCGCACCACCGCCCGCGACCTCGTCGAGCTCTCTCGTCATATCTTTCGCGAATATCCGGAATTCTATCCGATCTACGCCCAGCCGGATTTTACCTGGAACAAGATCTTCCAGCGCAACAAGAACCCGCTTTTCTCGCTCAATATGGGCGTCGACGGACTTGGGGCCGGTTTTGCCGAGGGTTCGGGTTATGCGCTGGTGGCGTCGGTGGCACGCAACGGCACGCGGCTCTTCCTCGCGATGGGCGGGCTTGCGAGCGACAAGGAGCGGCTGGAAGAGGCGAGAAGGGTGCTCGAATGGGGGTTGTCTTCGTTCGAGACCAAGGTCCTGTTCAAGCAGGGCGAGGTGATCGGCCAGGCGAGCGTCTATGGCGGCACGTCGAGCCATGTCGATCTCGTCGCCAAAGAACCGGTCGATATCTATCTGCCGGCCAACAATCCCGACCGCCTTTCCGGACGAATCGTCTATCGCTGGCCGCTGAGGGCCCCGGTGACCGAAGGCCAAGATGTCGGCGTGTTGAGGATTTCCTCGGGCGACCGGGTGGTGCGGGAAGTGCCGTTGGTGACCGCCCGGCCGGTCGGAACCGGCAGCCTCGTCAGCCAAGCAACGGACGCGCTGCTCGAACTGATGTTCTTCTGGCTTTGACAACACGATGTTTCGCAGCGCACCCATATGGGTTATAAGCTGAAGCATAAATTGAGTGCGGAAAGACGCGTGGCAGAACATTCCGGATTGTTCGTAACTTTCGAAGGCGGCGAGGGGGCTGGCAAATCCACCCAGATTCGCCGGCTTGCAGATCAGCTGCGCCGCCGTGGCCATGATGTGCTGATGACCCGCGAGCCTGGCGGCTCGCCGGGGGCGGAAGCCGTGCGCCACGTTCTGCTCTCGGGGGCCGCGGAAGAATTCGGCGTGCGCATGGAGGCGATCCTGTTTGCCGCCGCCCGCAACGACCATGTCGAGGAAGTCATCCGGCCGGCGCTCGAAAGCGGCGCCGTCGTGCTCTGCGACCGGTTCATCGATTCCTCTCGCGTCTATCAGGGCGTGACCGGCAATCTGGAGCCTGATTACATCGAGGCGCTGCAGCGGGTGGCTATCAATGGCGTGGTGCCGGATTGCACGCTGATCCTCGATCTGCCGGCCGAAGTCGGGCTGAAACGCGCCCGCAAGCGCGGCGCCGACAGCGCGCCCGATCGTTTTGAGCGGGAAGAGATCGAAACCCACGAAAAACGCCGCGAGGCCTATCTCGAAATCGCCGAGTCGGAACCGGAACGCTGCTATGTGGTCGATGCCGAGCGCTCCGAAGACGAGATCGCCGACGAGATCTTTGCGATCGTCGAGCCTCTGGTGCGGGAACTGAGCTTTACCCAGAAGAGCAGCGCGGAATCCGTCGGATGAGCGAGGAGACCGCCGGTATTCTGGAAGGCGCCGTGCCGCCGGCGCGCAATCCGCATCTCTATGGGCATCAGGCCGCCGAGGAATTTCTGGCGCGCAGCTACCGCTCGGGGAAGGGGCACCACGCGATCCTGATCGAGGGGCCGGAGGGGATCGGCAAGGCGACGCTCGCTTTCCGCTTTGCCAACCACGTGCTTTCGCATCCCGATCCCGCGACTGCGCCCGATCATCTCGCCGATCCCGATCTCAATTCGTCCGTCAGTCGGCAGATCGCGTCCGGCGCCTCGCACAACCTCCTGCATCTCACCCGGCCGGTGGACGAGAAGACCGGCAAGACGAAAACTGCGATCACGGTCGACGAGGTGCGCCGGGCCGGGCATTTCTTCTCGCAGACGTCAGGCACCGGCAACTGGCGGATCGTCATCATCGATCCGGCCGACGATCTCAACCGCAATGCTGCGAACGCCATCCTGAAGATTCTCGAGGAACCGCCGCGCCGCGCGCTCTTCCTGGTCCTCTCGCATGCGCCCGGAAAACTGCTGCCGACGATCCGCTCGCGATGCCAGTCGCTGCGGTTGTCGCCGCTCGTTGACCCGGATCTTGCGAAGGCGCTCGCGGGCCTGGGTACGCCGCTCGACGGCGGCAAGACGGAAGAGATGGTGCTGGCCAAGTCCAAGGGCAGCGTTTCCCAGGCGCTGAAACTCCTGAACTATGGCGGCACCGAGATCATCTCCGCCTTCGAGGAGGTGGTCGCGGCCGATGGCCCGACGGCCCGCAAGGCGATGCACCGGCTGGCGGATGTCCTGTCCGGCAAGGACAGCGAAGTGATCTTCGGCTTTTTCCTGGAGCACCTGAGCGATCACCTGATCGCCAAGGCGCGCAACGCGGCCCTTGCCGGCGATCTTCCGACCGCCGACCGGCAGGCGAAACTGGTCAGCGACATGACCGAGAAGATCACCATCGCGCAGGCCTATAATCTCGACCGCAAGCAGACGATCCTGTCGATCCTCGATGCCGCGCGGCGTTGATCGAAGGGCAGGGGCGGGAACCGCATAAGGAACTTTGTGTTTCGCATCAGCGAAACATGCGCTAAGAGCGGCATGATCCAAATCCAAGTGCCCGAGTGCCCCTGATGTCCGACAAGACGCCCTATTACATCACCACTGCGATTTCCTACCCGAACGGCAAGCCGCATATCGGCCATGCCTATGAGCTGATCGCGACGGATGCCATGGCGCGCTTCCAGCGCCTGGACGGCAAGGATGTTTTCTTCCTGACCGGCACGGACGAGCACGGCCAGAAGATGCAGCAGACGGCCCGCGCCGAAGGCATTGCGCCGGAAGCGCTTGCCGAGCGCAATTCCGGCGAGTTTCGGGCGATGGGCAAGCTGCTCAACGCGTCCAACGACGATTTCATCCGCACCACCGAGCAGCGCCACCACGAGGCCTCCAAGGATATCTGGAACCGGATGGCCGACAATGGCGACATCTACAAGGATACCTATGCCGGCTGGTATTCGGTGCGCGACGAAGCGTTTTATGCCGAGGATGAAACGTCGGTCCGCGATGGCGTCCGCTACGGGCCGCAGGGCACGCCGGTGGAGTGGGTTGAGGAGTCCAGCTACTTCTTCAAGCTCTCCGAATATGGCGACAAACTGCTGAAGCACTACGAGGAAAACCCGGATTTCATCGGCCCCAACGAGCGCCGCAACGAGGTGATCTCCTTCGTCAAATCCGGCCTGCGGGACCTGTCGGTATCGCGCACGACCTTCGATTGGGGTATCACGGTACCGAACGATCCGGCGCATGTGATGTATGTCTGGGTCGATGCGCTGACCAACTACATCACCGCAACCGGCTATATGGAAGACCCGAACGGCCCGCGTGCCAAATATTGGCCGGCGGACGTGCATATCATCGGCAAGGACATCATCCGCTTCCACGCGGTCTATTGGCCGGCCTTCCTGATGTCGGCCAGGCTGCCGCTGCCGAAGCGCGTCTTTGCCCACGGCTTCGTGCTGAATGCAGGCGAGAAAATGTCTAAATCGGTCGGCAATGTCGTCGATCCGTTCGAGCTTCTGGAGAAGTTCGGGCTCGATTACGTGCGCTATTATCTCTGCCGCGAGATTTCCTTCGGCCAGGACGGCAATTGCAACGACCAGCTGATCGCCGCCCGCGTCAATGCGGATCTGGCCAACGGCATCGGCAACCTTGCAAGCCGTTCGCTGTCGATGATCGTCAAGAATTGCGACGGCCATGTTCCGGAACCGGGCGAGCTCACCGACGCCGACCGGGAACTGCTTGCGGCGGCCGACGGCCTGATCGCCGTCTGCCGCGAGGAAATGGACAAGCAGCTGATCAACCGCGCTCTTGCGGCGATCATCGGTATCGTTTCCGAGACCGACCGTTATTTCGCGGCGCAGGCGCCGTGGGTGCTGAAAAAGACGGATACTGCGCGCATGGGCACGGTGCTCTACGTGACGGCGGAGGTCGTGCGCCAGATCGCCATTCTGCTGCAGCCGTTCATGCCGGAATCGTCGGCCAAGCTGCTCGATCTCGTGGCTTCTCCGGCCGACAGCCGTGATTTCGCGGCGCTTGGTGAAGCCGGTCGCCTGAAGCCCGGCACGCCGCTGGAAGCCCCGACGCCGGTCTTCCCGCGTTATGTGGCGCCGGAAGCGAGCGCATAAGGCTTATCCATGCTGATCGATACCCATTGCCACCTGGATTTTGCCGATTTCGCCGAGGAGCGCGACGCGATCGTGTCGCGCGCCCACGAGGCCGGTGTCGGCCAGATGGTGACGATTTCAACGCGGGTTCGAAAACTGGACGGGCTGCTGGCACTGACCGAGCGGTATCCGTCGGTTTTCTGCTCTGTCGGCACGCATCCGAACAATGCCGGCGAGGAGCTGGACATCCAGACCGAAGACCTGGTGCGGCTCGCCAATGCGCATGAGAAGATCGTCGCGATCGGCGAGGCTGGGCTCGACTATTTCTACGACACGCAGACGCCGGCCGACCAGAAGACCGGGCTGATCCGTCATATCGCGGCCGCCCGGGAAACCGGCCTGCCGCTGGTCATCCACAGCCGCAGCGCCGACGAGGACATGGGCGAGATCCTGACGACCGAAAGCGGGAAGGGGGCCTTCCCTTTCATCCTGCATTGTTTCTCGTCGGGCGCCGACCTTGCCCGCCTTGGCGTGGAACTCGGCGGATATGTCTCTTTCTCAGGAATCCTGACATTCCCGAAATCGGAAGACCTGCGCACGATCGCCAAAACCGTGCCGCTCGACCGGTTGCTGGTCGAGACGGATGCACCTTATCTGGCGCCGAAGCGCTGGCGCGGCAAGCGCAACGAACCTTCCTATGTGGTCAATACGGCCGAGGTGCTCGCCGAAATTATGGGCGTCAGCTACGAGGAAATAGCCAAGGTTACCACGGAGAACGCGTTCCGCATCTTCTCCAAGATGCCGAGGCTCTGACCTGTGGCGAGGTATCGGCGCCGCTTCACCATTCTCGGCTGCGCGTCGTCGCCCGGCGTGCCGCGGCTGAATGGCGACTGGGGCGCCTGCGATCCGACCAACCCGAAGAACCGCCGCACGCGTGCCGCCTTCATGGTCGAGCAGATCGCGCCGGACGGCGGCAGCACGGTGGTGGTGGTCGATACCGGTCCGGACTTTCGCGAACAGATGATCGCCGCCAAGGTGCAGCGGGTCGATGCGGTTCTCTACACCCACGCCCATGCGGATCATCTGCACGGCATCGACGACCTGCGCGGCTATTTCATCCTGCAGCACCATCGCATCCCGATCTACGCCGATCCGGTCACCATGGACCGGATCCGCCAGGGGTTCGGTTATTGCCTGGAAACGCCGCCGGGCGGCAATTATCCGCCGATCGTCCGGCCGTTCCTGATCGAGACCATGGACGAGCCGATCGTCGTGGACGGGCCGGGCGGACCGATCCGTTTCCTGCCGCATCTGCAGGTGCACGGCGACATCCATTCGCTGGGTTTCAGGATCGGCGACGTGGCCTATTGCAGCGATGTCAGCGATTTTCCACCTGAAAGCGTGCCGAAGCTCGGCGGGCTCGACGTGCTGATCATCGACACCTTACAGTACAGATATCATCCGAGCCATCTGTCGCTCGAACAAGCGCTCGAATGGATCGCGAAATTTGCGCCGAAACACGCGATCCTGACGCATATGCATCTTCCGCTCGACTACGACACTGTGATGGCGCAGACGCCGCAGCATGTCGAACCAGCCTATGACGGTCTCGCGTTCGAGGTTGCGCTCGATCTCTGATCGATGGCAGAATAGTGGAGTGGCCACAAATCCCGGTTTTCCAGGCCTGGGTGCGTATCGGATAGTTCCATAATCTATCTTATGCGATATTTGTATCACATCGGGAACGTTACTGATGAACGCCCGTTCCCTCCCGCTGAGGCTTCCCGGACCGTTGGCCTCTTCGTCAAGCTCGGCGCAAGCAAGCGTCCCTAACGTCGGCCTCACCCGGAATGATTCCGGTTCAGATTGAGGACAATGATATGTCGAACGAAACTACCCACCAGCCGTCCGAACAGTCGCTCGCGCTGTTTCTTCAGGACAACGACGCCGACAAGCTGACCGACATCCTGGTCGAAGCGCTCTACGAAGCCTTCCGCATTCTCGAGGACGAAGTTCGTCCCGAAACGTTTCACTAAAACGTCCGTGCTGCTCGAGTGCTCGGACATGCTTGTCTTTCGGGTGCGAACATGATTGCCGTTCGGCACTAGCAGCCCTCACGGATTCTCCCATCATGTTTGCAAGCGCCACGCCCTTTCTCACCATCGGCCTTCTGATTCTGTCGAACGTCTTCATGACCTTCGCCTGGTACGGGCACCTGAAATTCGAGAGCAAGCCGCTTTATCTCGTCATCATGGTAAGCTGGGGCATCGCCTTCTTCGAATATTGCGCCCAGGTGCCGGCCAACCGCATCGGCTACGGTTACTTCAATGCAGCGCAGCTGAAGACCATTCAGGAGATCATCACGCTCTCGGTCTTCGTCATTTTCTCCGTGCTTTATCTCGGCGAGCCAATTCACTGGAAGCAGATCGTCGGATTCGGTTTCATCGCGCTCGGAGCCTTCTTCATCTTCACGAAATAGAGCGGATGCCGGGAACCGGCGCGCCGCACATGTGTTCGGGCCACCATGACATCAGGTGGTGCTATGAAGAAATCGGGCGATATCCGGATCGGCATTTCGGGCTGGACCTACAAGCCCTGGCGCGGCGTGTTTTACCCCGAGGGTCTGCCGCAGAAGCAGGAGCTGACCTACGCGGCCGAGCATTTCCGCTCGATCGAGATCAACGGCACCTTCTACGGACTTCAACGGCCGGACAGCTTTGCCGCCTGGTATGACGCGACACCCGATGACTTCGTCTTCGCGATCAAGGGGTCGCGTTACATTACTCATATGCGCCGCCTCACCGATATCGAAACGCCGCTCGCCAATTTCCTGGCGTCCGGCGTCCTGCGCCTCGGCAAGAAGCTCGGGCCAGTCCTCTGGCAGTTTCCCCCGCGGATGAAATTTTCAACGGAACGTTTCGAGCCGTTTCTGAAGCTGCTGCCGAAGACGACGGGAGATGCCGTCGACCTCGCGGCGCGGCACGACTCGCGCCTCGACGGGCGCGACTATGTGGAGACGGATGCGGATCGGCCGATCCGCCATGCATTAGAAATCCGCCACGACAGCTTCCGCTCGCAGGATTTCATCGACCTGCTGCGTCACTACAAGGTCGGACTGGTCGTCGCGGATACGGTCGAGTGGCCCCTCCTGATGGATATCACCGCCGATTTCGTCTATTGCCGCCTGCACGGCTCCGAGCAGCTTTATGTGAGCGGATATGATGACGAGGCTCTCGACCGCTGGGCGCAGCTCATCCGCCAATGGACGAAGGGCCGCGATCCGAACGACGCGGAACGCGTGGGGCCGCCTTCCCCGCCGCGTGCGCATGGGCTGGATGTCTATGTCTACTTCGACAACGACGTGAAAGTGCGCGCTCCCCGGGATGCGCAGGCCCTCGCCGACCGGCTTGACGCGGGGCCGATTTCGTCGATTGCGAAGACCGCCAGACGCGCCTGAACGGGAGGTTTTCGCTTTTCCGTCGGCATGCCTTCATTTCTATCTCGGTTTGATTTAGAGACAGTCCTTCAATCCGCCTTTTCCGGGCGGTAGGACTGTTCGCAAGGTATGTTGATCGATGCTTGATTCCCTCAGAAACGCCGCCCGCTCCTGGGTTGCCAAGTCGCTTCTCCTGCTTCTGGTTGCCTCGTTTGCCGTCTGGGGTGCTTCTCAGTCGTTGGTAACGACCGGCGGCAACACGGTAATGACCGTCGGGGACCAGCAGATTTCGAGCGAGGAATTCCGCCTCGCCTACCAGCGGCAGATCGCCAATCTCAGCCGCCAGTTCGGGACGCAGCTGACGGCCGAGCAGGCTCGCGCCTTCGGCATCCAGAACGAGGTGTTCACGCAGCTCGCAGCCGGCGCCGCGCTCGATCAGCTTTCCGACGACATGAACCTCGGCCTTTCGGAAGACCGCCTCGCCAACCTGATCGCCGAGGACCCGGCCTTCAAGGGCGTCAACGGCCAGTTCGACCGCAACCTCTTCACCTCTCGCCTGCGCAATGCCGGCATTCGGGAGGACGATTACATCAAGGAACGCAGCAAGGTCGCGGTCCGCAGCCAGATCGTCGAGGCGGTTTCGGACGGCTTCCAGCCGCCGAAGGTGCTGGTCGATGCCTTGAAGAGCTATCGCGACGAAACCCGCACGATCGATTACATCCTGCTCTCCAACGCCAATATCGACCCGGTGAAGGCGCCGGCAAACGATGTACTCGCCGCATGGTTCGAGGGCGTGAAGACCCGTTACCGCGCACCCGAATACCGCACCTTCACCTATGTGAAGCTGCAGCCGGGCGATATCGCCGACGCATCTTCGATCACCGACGAAGCGGCGCGCGCCGAATATGACAAGCGCAAGGACAGCTTCAGGACGCACGAAACCCGCACGATCGAGCAGCTCCCCTTCCCCAACAAGGAAATGGCGCAAGCGGCCGCGACGCAGCTGAAGGACGGTACCGCGACTTTCGACCAGATCATCAAGGATCAGGGCAAGACGGCGACGGACGTTCTGCTCGGCGATTTCACCAGGGAGAACGTGCCTGATCCGGCCTTTGCCGATCCGGCCTTCAAGGTCGCTGCCAGCGGCGGGACGACGCCGGTCATCGACGGCACCTTCGGCCCGGTCATCCTGCGCGTCACCAATATCCGCCCGGAGACGACGCGTTGGTTCGACGAGGTCAAGGAAGACATCCGCAAGCGGCTTGCCGTATCTTCCGCGTCCAAGGAAGTCCTGAGCGTCCACGACCGTTTCGAGGACATGCGCAGCGGCGGCACCTCGCTCGAGGAGACTGCCAAGGCGCTCAACCTCAAGGCCGTCACCGTGACAGCCGATGCCTCCGGCCGCGACGAGAAGGAGCAGCGCATCACCGAACTGCCGGCTTCCACCGCGCTGCTCGGCGATGTCTTCCGGACCGAGCCGGGCGCCGACACCATTCCGGTCAACCTCGGCAATGACGGTTATGTCTGGTTCGAGGTGCGCAACATCGGGCCCGAGCGCGACCGACCGCTCGCCGATGTGCGCGAAAAGGCTGTTGCCGACTGGACCGCCGAACAGCAGCGCCAGGCGCTCACCGCCCGCGCGACCGAACTCAAAGGCCGCCTCGACAAGGGCGAGACGCTTGCAGCCATCGCCACCGAACTTGGCGTAGCGGTCGAAAACAAGCAGGGCCTGCGCCGTGGCGCCGAGGATGCGATCTTCGGCAACGAGGCGATTTCGGCGGCCTTCTCCGGCCCAGTCAATAAGACTGCGACCGCGATCGGTTCCGACGGTGAAAGCCGCCTTCTGATGAAGGTGGCTGCCGTTGACCAGGCAACGACGGATGCGGTTTCCGGCGACCAGCAGCTGCAGCAGATGGCGAACGCTGCCGGTGACGACATGCTCGATCAGATGGTCAACAGTCTGAAGGACAGCTACGGCGTGTCCGTCAACCAGACCGTCGTCGATCAGGCCATGCTGCAGTAAACCAGAGGGACGGCCGACCATGCCTGAGCTGAAACCCCTGCTTGCCAAGGTTGCCAATGGCGAGAGCCTCAGTCACGAAGAGGCGCGAGGCGCTTTCGACATCTTGATGTCCGGCGAGGCGACGCCGTCTCAGATCGGCGGCTTCCTGATGGCGCTGCGCGTGCGCGGCGAGACGGTTGCCGAGATCACCGGTGCGGTCGAAACCATGCGATCGAAGATGCTGCCCGTCTCCGGCCCCGCCGATGCCATCGACATCGTCGGCACCGGCGGCGACGGCCTCGGCACCTATAACATCTCGACGCTTGCCTCCCTGATCGTCGCCGGCTGCGGCGTCCCGGTCGCCAAGCACGGCAACCGGGCGCTGAGTTCGAAATCCGGCACTGCCGATACGCTGTCGGTTCTGGGCGTCAACCTGGAGATCGGGCCCGACCAGATCTCCCGCTGCATTACGCAAGCCAGCATCGGCTTCATGTTCGCGTCGATGCATCACGCGGCGATGCGCCATGTGGGTCCGAGCCGCGTCGAGCTCGGCACCCGCACGATCTTCAACCTGCTCGGCCCGCTTTCAAACCCCGCCGGCGCCAAACGCCAGCTTCTCGGCGTGTTCGCGCCAAAATGGCTGGGGCCTATCGCCGAAGTCCTGCGCGCTCTCGGTTCGGAGACAGTCTGGATCGTCCACGGGGACGGCATGGACGAGATCACCACCACCGGCATTACCCAGGTGACGGCGCTAGAAGACGGCAAGATCCGCTCTTTCGAACTGACGCCGATGGATTTCGGCGTTCAGCCTGCAACACTCGACGAGCTCAAGGGCGGCGATGGCGTTCACAACGCCGCCGCATTGCGCGCCGTGCTCGGTGGTGCCAAGAATGCCTATCGCGATATTTCGCTCTGCAATGCGGCTGCCTCGCTGGTCGTCGCCGGCAAGGCGGAAACGATCGCCGACGGCATGAGGCTTGCCACCCGTTCGCTGGATGGCGGCCAGGCGGCTGCCGCGCTCGACCGTCTGGTTGCCGTCTCGAACGAAAAGGATTGAGGTCATGACGGATATCCTCAAGAGGATCGAAGCCTACAAGCGCGAGGAAATCGCCGCTGCCAAGGCAAGCGTACCGCTTGCGGAGCTGAAGGCCCGTGCAGCGGACCAGCCCTCCCCGCGCGGTTTTCATCGCGCACTGAAGGCGAGGCAGGATAGCGGTGCCTTCGGGCTGATCGCCGAGATCAAGAAGGCAAGTCCGTCCAAGGGCCTTATCCGCCCGGATTTCGATCCGCCTTCGCTTGCAGCAGCCTACCAAGCCGGTGGCGCCACCTGCCTCTCCGTCCTCACCGATGCGCCAAGCTTCCAGGGCGCGCCGGAATTCCTGACGGCGGCCCGCAACACCTGCTCGCTGCCGGCGCTGCGCAAGGATTTCATGTTCGAGACATACCAGATCCACGAGGCGCGCGCCTGGGGCGCCGACTGCATCCTGCTGATCATGGCCTCGCTTTCCGACGACGAGGCGCGCGCGCTTTATGACGTCACAGCCGAACTCGGCATGGACGCGCTGATCGAGGTGCATGACGAAGAGGAAACGGAGCGGGCGCTGAAACTCCCCTCGCCGCTGATCGGCATCAACAACCGCAATCTGCGCACCTTCGAACTCAACCTCGAAACGAGCGAGCGGCTGGCGCCGATGGTGCCGGCCGACCGGCTGCTCGTCGGCGAAAGCGGCATCTTCACCCATGAGGACTGCCAGCGCCTGAAAAAGGTCGGCATCAACACCTTCCTCGTCGGCGAAAGCCTGATGCGCAAGGACGACGTGGCCGCCGCCACTCGCCTTCTCCTGACCGGCGAGGCTGCGGCCCAGGCGGCAGAATAATGACCGGCCTTACCCATATCGGCGCTTCCGGCGAGGCGCATATGGTCGATGTCGGCGACAAGGCCGAGACCAGCCGCTCGGCGACCGCCGAAGGTTATGTCCGCATGCTGCCGGAAACGCTGGCAACGATCCGCGAGGGCAATGCCAAGAAGGGTGACGTGATCGGCACGGCGCGGCTGGCCGGCATCATGGCCGCCAAGAAGACCTCAGATCTCATCCCGCTCTGCCACCCGCTGATGCTGACCAAGGTGGTCGTGGATATCACCGAGGACGAGGAGCTTCCAGGCCTCCGGGTGACCGCAACCGCCAAACTCACCGGCAAGACCGGCGTCGAGATGGAAGCGCTGACGGCCGCATCGGTCGCCTGCCTGACGATCTACGACATGGCGAAGGCCGTCGACCGGGCCATGGAGATCGGCGGCATCCGCCTTCTCGAAAAGACCGGCGGCAAATCCGGAACCTACCGCGCAGAGGACTGAGAAATGGCGTTGCTGCCCGTTTCCGAAGCGAAGAAACGCCTGCTCGGCAAGGCCAATCCGATCGGCACGGTGGAGACGGTCGCTCTTGGCGACGCAAACGGCCGCGTCCTTGCGACGGACCTCGTTGCCCGCCTCACCCAGCCTCCCTTCGACGCATCTGCCATGGATGGCTATGCGCTCAAGGCTTCCGACGCACCGGCGATCGGGACCGAACTGACCGTGATCGGTACCGCCGCCGCCGGCCACGCCTTCGAAGGCACGGTTGGCAAGGGCGAGACGGTGCGCATCTTCACCGGTGCGCCCCTGCCGGAAGGCGCCGATTCCATCCTCATTCAGGAGGATGCCGAAAAGCTCAAAGGCGACCGCATCCGCACCAGGTTCGAAGTCATCAGGGGCCGGCATGTGCGCCCCCGCGGCCAGGATTTCGCCGAGGGCGAAACCGTGCTCCCGGCCGGCACGCTGCTCGATTTCTCGCATCTGACGGTCGCTGCGGCCATGAACCACCCGGAGCTTTCCGTCTATCGCCGCCCCCGCGTCGCAGTCCTGGCGACCGGCGACGAGCTCGTCGCGCCCGGTGCCACGCCTGACAAAGCGCAGATCATAGCCTCCAACACCTTCGGCGTTTCCGCGCTTGTGCGCGACAACGGCGGCGAGGTCCTCGATCTCGGCATCGTCCGCGACCGGCCTGAGGATATTACCGCAGCGATCGAAAAAGCCCGTGCGGCCAAGGCTGACGTGCTGGTGACCCTCGGCGGCGCCTCGGTCGGCGATCATGACCTGGTGCAATCGACGCTGAAAGCATCCGGCATGGAGCTGGATTTCTGGCGCATCGCCATGCGGCCGGGCAAGCCGCTGATGGTCGGCGCGCTGGGCGAAATGCAGGTTCTCGGCCTGCCGGGCAATCCGGTCGCGAGCCTCGTCACCAGCCTGCTTTTCCTCGAACCGCTGATCCGCAAGCTCGCACACCTGCCGGAGAAGCGCAGGGAGGCGCAGGGCGTCGCGGCAAGCAAACTTCCCGCCAATGACCAGCGCCAGGATTATCTGCGCGCCAGGCTGACGAGAGACCGCGACGGCAATCTCGTCGCAGAGGCCTTCGCCAAGCAGGACTCATCGATGATGAAGATCTTTGCCCATTCCGACGGCCTCATCATCCGCCCGGCGCACGCGCCCGAACTGCCGGCCGGCGCCCTCTGCCCGATCCTGCTGATCCGCCCTTGAATTGATCCGATCCGTTCCGAAATCCGTAGCTTGGGGCAGCGATGCCCTGAACGGAGAAGACCGTGTCTCTTGAAAAACCGGCCCCCGCCATCCTCTGGTTCCGCAAGGATCTGCGTCTCGACGACAACCCGGCACTGCACGCTGCGATCGAGGCCGGCGGCCCGGTCATCCCCGTCTATATCCGCGAGCCGGCACAGCTGAACATCGGACCGCTCGGTGCCGCGCAGGCCTGGTGGCTGCACCACTCGCTTGCAGCACTCAAGGCATCGCTAAAGTCTCTGGGCAGTGACCTCGTCCTTGTCTCCGGCAAGGCGGAGGACGTGCTCGCCGATCTCGCCCGCAAGACCGATGCAAAAACCGTCTTCGTCAACCGCGCCTATGAGCGGACGCTGTTCGACCGGGGCATCGCCATTGAGCTGAAAAAGCACGACATCGCTATCCGCGCCTTCCACGGACAGCTCCTGCACGAGCCGAAATCCATCCGCACCGGTACGGGAAACGCGTTCAAGGTGTTTACGCCATTCTGGAATGCGCTCCAGAAGACGGGCGAGCCGCACGAGCCCATCGACAAGCCAACGGAAATCCCCTCGCGCGAGCTTCTGCCGCCGTCCGAGAACCTCGATCACTGGGCCTTGCTGCCGACAAAACCCGATTGGGCGACGGAATTTGGAAAGATGTGGGTACCGGGTGAAGCAGGCGCACAGGAGAAACTGCGCGACCTCGTCGATCACGAACTGCACGACTATAGGCGCGGCCGCGATCTGCCGTCGATCGATGCCACATCTCTCCTGTCGCCTCACCTGGCGCACGGCGAAATCTCGCCGGCTCATATCTGGCATGCGGTCCGGGGCCTGCCATCCAAAGCGTCGGAGGATGTTGCCCATTTCCGGCGCGAACTCGCCTGGCGGGACTTCTGCTATAATCTGCTCATCGAATTCCCCGAACTTCACGACAAGAACTGGGACGACAGGTTCGACCGCTTCAAATGGGGATACGACCCACAGGAGTTCCGCGCCTGGACGATGGGCATGACCGGTTATCCCATCGTCGATGCCGGCATGCGCCAGCTTTGGCGTACCGGCTTCATGCACAATCGTGTCCGCATGATCACCGCATCTTTCCTGATCAAGGACTTGATGATCGACTGGCGCCGCGGGGAGAGATGGTTTCGCGAAACGTTGGTTGATGCCGACCCCGCGAACAACTCGGCGAATTGGCAATGGGTGGCGGGCTCCGGCGCCGATGCATCGCCGTTTTTCCGGATCTTCAACCCCGTCCTGCAGGGTGAGAAATTCGATCCGGATGGCGATTACGTCCGGGAATATCTACCGGAGCTGGCAGGACTGGATCGCAAATACGTCCACAAGCCCTTCGAAGCGCCACAGCATGTCCTCGAACAGGCGGGCATCGAGCTCGGCAAGACCTATCCGAAACCGATCGTCGATCACGGTTTTGCCCGCGACCGGGCACTGGCTGCCTATCGCGACATCCGTTGATCGAACCGAACGGCAACGACGAGATTATTCCTCGTCCTGCTCCCGCTCGGTCAGCACCCAAACATGACCGGCCGGATCGAAGATCGACGCTACCTGGCGACCATTCATGTCGGTCTGGATCCTGTCACGCATCATGCCGCCGAATTGGAACGCAGCCTCGACGACGCTTTCGACATCCGGCACCGTCAGCTGGAAGATCGTGCTGACGGCGCCGTCGTTTTTCGGATGGTAAGGCCCCTGATAGGAAGGTGCTGACTCCCTTTCCGGATCCGATCCGCAGACGACGATGCCGATCGGTCCGAGCTGCAGCTCGATCATCATCAGGCGCAGCATTTCATAGGAATTCGTTTCCGTGGCGCCGAAGACGTTCTTGTAGAACTCGGCCGTGTCGCGTTCGCGTCCCTGTGCCACGAACAGGCTCAAACTCAAGCTGAAATTGCTACCCAACATCGTCCATGCTCACCCGTGATTCCCCGGCAGGATAAAGGAGTTATTGTGGTGGTGTCATGTCAGCGGTGGAAGCCTACGGCCTTTAACGGACGCTATGCACCGGATTCGCCGCCGGGGCCTGTATAACGCGCCCGTGGGCGGATCAGGTGTCCGCTCTCGACCTGCTCCATGGCATGCGCCAGCCAGCCGGCGGTGCGCGAAAGCGCGAAGATGACCAGTGGAGCGTCTTCCGGAAGCTTGAAGGTCGCGGCAAGCGATGCCAGTGCGAAATCGATGTTGATGGGTTCGCCGAGCAGCTCCTCCCCCGCTTCGGCAAGCGAGGCGTAGAGCGGCGGCGCTTCGAAACTGGCCATCAGCGCCCGTGCCCGCGGATCGCCATGCGGATAGAGCCGGTGGCCGAAGGGCCTGACGACGCCTTCAGAGGACAGCGTGCCGCGGATCGCCTCGCGCACGCCGACCGACGCCGCCTTTTCCGCGAGCACCGTGACGCTGGTCCAGGCGCCGCCATGCCGCGGACCTGTGAGCGTCGCGAGGCCGGAAAGCGTCGCAGCGGAGAGTGCGGCCCCCGACGACGCCGTCACGCGCGCCGCAAAGGCGGAAACGTTGAGTTCGTGTTCGGCCGCCAGCACCAGTGCCCTGCGGATCGGTTCGGCCGCATCGGGACGCTGCCAGCCGAGCGCCAGCCGCTCATGCAGGGGCAGCGGTTCCGGCCAAGGCGCAAGCGCCATGGCAATTGTCGATAGCACGTCGGCTGCTTCGGCGCGCAGGATAAAGGGTTTCCGCCGCAGAGCCGGCAGGTCGCTCATAACGCGGGCGGCAAGCTCGGCAAAGGCCGCAGCCATGCGGGTGGCGCCGCTCTGCCCTGCCCTGCCTGCGGCGACGCGCACGCTTTCCGTATCCCAGAGAAGTGCGGTGACCTCTTCCAGCGTCGCATGTTCGCACAGTTCGACGGCATCGCGGCCGCGATAGAAAAGCCGCTCGTTGGAAATCGTCGAGATTGTCGTCGGCAGGACCGGATCGCCCCAGCGGATCGCGTCCGCCGCCACCGCCGCCGATTGTCGCCGCCCCGCATGCCGCTCTGAGAGGCGCTTGACGTCATCGGCCTGATAGAGGCTGCGGCGCGGGTCGGCAGGATCCGGCTTCGCGCGGATGCGGCCGCGGCTGACATTGGCATAAAGCGTCTGCGGTTTGGTCCCGAGGCGGGAGAGCGCTTCTTCGGCGGTGATCCAGAGCATGTTCATGTTGATCGATTGCATCAAGATTGACGTCAATAAGATTAGGTCGGATCATCAAGCTCGTAAAGGAGAAACACTCATGAAAAACAACGGACTTGAAGATGTCATCGCCGCCGAGACCCGGCTTTCGGACGTGGACGGAGAAGCGGGCCGCCTCGTCATTCGCGGCGTGTCTCTCGACCTGCTTGTCGAGCGCGCGACCTATGAAGACGCTGCAGCGCTGCTCCTGGACGGCTTTCTGGAACATCCCATCACCGCTACCGATCTGAAGGCCCGCCTCGGTCAGGCCCGCGCCGAAGTTTTTGCGCATGTGCGCGCGGCAGATGCCGCGCTTCTGAACCTGCCGCCTGTCGATGCCATGCGCGCTCTGATCGCGCGGCTGCCGGACGGCGAGGATTTCGAAACGACGCTTCGACTGCTGGCCGCTCCCGCCGTCTTCCTGCCGGCCGTGCTGAGGCTTCAGAAGGGAGAGACGCCGGTGGCGCCCACCCCGTCGCTGTCCCAATCCGCCGATATCCTCGCCATGCTGAACGCCAGCCTGCCGACACGTGAACAGGTCGCAGCGCTGGACGCCTATCTGGTGACGATCGCGGATCACGGTCTCAACGCCTCGACCTTCGCCTCGCGCGTCGTCGCCTCGACCGGCGCCGGCCTCACGTCATCGGTGCTGGCTGCCATCAGCGCGCTCAAAGGGCCGTTGCATGGCGGGGCGCCGGGACCGGTGCTCGACATGCTGGATGCGATCGGCAGCGAGGAAAATGCCAAAACCTGGCTCGGCCAGGCGCTCGATCGCGGCGAGCGCCTGATGGGGTTCGGCCACCGCATCTACCGCGTCCGCGATCCCCGCGCCGACGCACTGAAAGGCGCATTGCGGCCCTTGGTCACGACCGGACAGGTGGACCCGGACCGCATTCGGCTTGCCGAAGCCGTCGAGCAGGCGGCACTCGCCATCCTCAGGGAGCGCAAGCCGGACCGGCCGCTCGACGTCAATGTCGAGTTTTACACGGCCCTGCTCCTCGATGCGCTGAAATTTCCGCGGGCTGCCTTCACCGGCGTCTTTGCGATCGGCCGCACGGTCGGCTGGATCGCCCATGCCCGTGAACAGGCGCTGGAAGGCCGGCTGATCCGGCCCCGCTCGGTCTATGTCGGTCCCCTGCCCCAGGCGGCATGACTGGCGATCACATCTGAATGGACATGCCGCCGTCGACGGTCAGCACATGGCCGTTGACGAAAGAGCCGGCGTCGCTTGCCAGGAACAGCGCGGCGCCGGCGATCTCTTTGGGCCGGCCCCAGCGCTGCAGCGGCACGCGCTGGCGCATGAAAGCGATCATGTCGGGTTCCGCGGAAATCGCCGCATTGGTCTCGGTGGCGAACATGCCGGGCGCAATCGCATTACTGGTGACGCCGAAGGGACCGTATTCGACTGCCAGGCTTCGCACCAGACCGGTCAGGCCCTGTTTGGCGACGGGATAGATGGCGTCGCCCGAACGGGCCATGTTGCCGATGATCGACGTGACCGAGATGAGACGGCCATGGCCCTGAGCCTTCATGATATCCGCGGCATTGCGGGACAGCGCGATTGCCGAGAGCAGGTCGGTCTGGATCAGGTTCAGGATTTCGGCATCGCTGAACGCTGCAAACGGACGCCGGTCGCGGGCACCGACATTGTTGATGAGGATATCAAGCCGGCCGTGATCTGCGTGGAGCTTTGCGATCGCCTCGCGTCCGGCATCGAGATCTGCGACGTCGAAGGCGGCAGCGCTCGCCTTGCCGCCCGCACCGGCGATGGAAGCCACGGCCTGTTCGAGCATGTCGCCGGAGCGGCCGCTGAGCACGACATGCGCGCCTGCCTCCGCCAGAGCCTTCGCCATCTGCAGGCCGAGCCCTCGGCCGCTGCCGGTCACCAGCGCCACGCGCCCAACGAGAGAAAATCTGTCAAAAATGGCCATATCGCACCGCTGAAATGAAAAGAGCAATTCGGCGAAGCATACGGGATGTCGAAGCAATCCCGCCAGTGCGAAAACGGAAGGTCTCCGCCTGACGGCAAAAAGGCAGGATGCGAGACCCTTCCTTTGAATTTGCTCAGACGAGGCGGCTCTGTTCCAGGGCCGCTTCGATGAAGCTCGCAAACAGCGGATGCGGATCGAGCGGCCGGCTCTTCAGTTCCGGGTGGTACTGGACGCCGATGAACCACGGATGGTCCGGATATTCGATCGTCTCCGGCAACACGCCGTCCGGCGACATGCCCGAGAAGACCAGGCCGCAGTTTTCCAGCCGGTCCTTGTAGTCGACATTCACCTCGTAACGGTGGCGGTGACGCTCGGAAATATCGGTCGAGCCGTAGATCTCCGCGATCTTGGTTTCCTTCTTGAGCGTCGCCTTGTAGGCGCCGAGGCGCATCGTGCCGCCGAGGTCGCCGGCGGCCGAGCGGATTTCGAGCTCGTTGCCCTTCACCCATTCGGTCATCAGGCCGACCACTGGCTCCTTGGAGGGGCCGAATTCCGTCGACGATGCCTTCTCGATGCCGGCGAGATTGCGGGCGGCCTCGATGACGGCCATCTGCATACCGAAGCAGATGCCGAAATACGGCACCTTACGTTCGCGCGCGAAACGCGCCGCATTGATCTTGCCCTGCGAGCCGCGCTCGCCGAATCCGCCGGGTACCAGGATACCGTGGACCTTCTCAAGCCACGGTGCCGGATCTTCCTTCTCGAAGATCTCCGACTCGATCCACTCGAGGTTGACCTTGACGTGGTTGGCGATGCCGCCGTGATGCAGCGCCTCGATCAGCGATTTATAGGCGTCCTTGAGGCCCGTGTACTTGCCGACGATCGCGATCGTCACTTCGCCTTCCGGGGTGCGGATGCGGTTGCAGACCTCTTCCCAGGCGTCGAGGCGCGGCTTGGGGGCCGGTTCGATGCCGAAGGCGGCGAGAACCTCACTGTCGAGGCCTTCCTTGTGATAGGCCATCGGCACGTCGTAGATATTGGCGACGTCGAGCGCCTGGATGACGGCGGACGGGCGGACATTGCAGAACAGCGACAGCTTGCGGCGTTCGGGCTCCGGGATTTCCCGGTCGGCGCGCACCAGCAGGATGTCGGGGGCAATCCCCATCGCCTGCAGTTCCTTGACGGAATGCTGGGTCGGCTTGGTCTTCAATTCGCCGGCCGCAGGAATGAACGGCATCAGCGTCAGGTGGAGATAGATCGCGGTGCCGCGCGGCAGGTCGTTGCCGAGCTGGCGGATCGCTTCCATGAACGGCATCGCCTCGATGTCGCCGACCGTTCCGCCGATCTCGCAGATGACGAAATCGTAGTCGTCATTGCCTTCGGTGACGAAATCCTTGATCTCGTTGGTAACGTGCGGGATCACCTGGACGGTCGCGCCGAGATAGTCGCCGCGGCGTTCCTTGTCGATGATGTTCTTGTAGATGCGACCCGTGGTGATGTTGTCGGTCTTCGTCGCCGAACGCCCCGTGAAGCGCTCGTAGTGACCGAGATCGAGGTCGGTTTCCGCCCCGTCGTCGGTGACGAATACCTCGCCGTGCTGCGTCGGGCTCATCGTGCCCGGATCGACGTTGAGATAAGGATCGAGCTTCCTCAGCCGAACCCGGTAACCTCGTGCTTGTAACAAAGCTCCGAGTGCCGCGGCCGCAATTCCTTTTCCGAGGGAAGAAACCACGCCGCCAGTTATGAATACATATCGCGCCATGGGATTCACCGGATACCTTTTCATTGGTGATTCCGCCAGCCCAAATCGTCTGCTTTATAAAAACGGCTGTGGAATCTTCACAAAATAAAACCGGCAGGCTTTTGGCCTGCCGGAGCTTGAAACGTTGACCGAGCCTTATTGGCCGGTCGGAACACCCGTCGGCGCAGCCGGAGCGGCAGGCGCCGAACCGGTCGCGGGGGCCGCAGGAGCGTGCGTTGCAGGGGCTGCCGGAGCGGATGCGCCGGAACCGGACGGAACGCCGTTGCCTGCCGGAGCGGGTGCGGGCGCCGGGCCCAGCTGGTCGAGAATGCCGCCGCCGGTGCCCTGCTGGCTCTGCGGGATGCGGTTCAGGATGTCGCTCGGGCGGGATTCGTACCGCGCGAGGATGCCGAGCGCCAGCGAAGTGATGAAGAACAGCGTCGCGAGGATGGCGGTCGTGCGGGTCAGCGCATTGGCGGTGCCGCGTGCCGACATGAAGCCGGAGCCGCCGCCGATGCCGAGCCCGCCGCCTTCGGAGCGCTGGATCAGCACGACGCCGACAAGCGCCAGCACGATCATGAGATGAATAACGATCAGAACGGTCTGCATGAATTAAAGATCCCTGCCCCTCGACGAGGCAATAGAAGAAGATTGGCGGCTCTTTACATGAGGCTCGCGTGCATTCCAAGCCCCTATCAAAAAGCTTTAGGCCGTCAGTCCCTCATAGACCCGATAGATGGCGAGAAAGTCCTCGGCTTTCAAGCTCGCGCCGCCGATCAGTGCACCGTCGACATTCTCGACGCCCATCAACTCCCGGGCATTGCCGGGCTTGACCGAACCGCCATAGAGGATGCGCATCTGTCTGCCTTCATCGCCGA
This sequence comes from Neorhizobium sp. T6_25, assembly GCF_002968555.1. Lineage (NCBI taxonomy): Bacteria > Pseudomonadati > Pseudomonadota > Alphaproteobacteria > Hyphomicrobiales > Rhizobiaceae > Neorhizobium > Neorhizobium sp. T6_25. The sequence goes on along the minus strand of NZ_PVBL01000009.1, from coordinate 214,482 downwards.
ACCGCTGAACGAGTTCTGCCCGCATGAATGCATGGGCGATTTCGATATCCTTGACGGTCGGCGTCAGTCCGGTGCCGATCGCCCAGATCGGTTCATAGGCGACGACGGTGTTGGCAGCGTTTGCCGAGAGGGGCAGCGAGCCGAAAATCTGGCGTTTCAGGATGTCGAGGGTCTGGTATGCGTCGCGTTCGTCGCCGGTTTCGCCGATGCAGACGATCGCCGTCAGGTCGGCGGCATAGGCCGCCTCCGCCTTGGCGCGGACCAGATGATCGGTCTCCGCATGGTCGGCTCGGCGCTCGGAATGTCCGACGATCACATAGGTGCCGAAGCAGTCGGCGATCATCTCCGCGGAAATGTCGCCGGTATGGGCGCCGCACATGTTCTGGTGGCAATCCTGGCCGCCGATTTCGAGCGGGCTGTCGGTCGCCAGGGCGGTTGCGACATAGATCAGCGTCGCCGGCGGGCAGATCAGCGTATCGACCTTTTCCGACAGCGGTCCCATCACGCCATCGGCAATCGTCTTGATTTCGGTCAGGAACTCGCGGGTGCCGTTCATCTTCCAGTTTCCGGCAACGAGCGGGCGCACATCAGGCGTCATAGGCAAATATTTCCTCTCCGTTCGGTTCCGACCAGCAAAACCGAGGCCTCCGTCTATTCGGGAAACTGTTTTTAGACATATCCTGCGTGAATTGGTATGCAAAAGACAGGTTTTGGTTCAGGACCTTGGTTAACAACCGGCATTTCAGTGGCCGGTCAGCAGAAAATTCAGGACGTTCCGCCAATCGACCATCCGGATCGGCGTGCCGTGGCTGCCCGTCGCAAACAGCGTGAACCGGGTCGGGTAGCGCGCGGCCTTCAGCTTGCGATAGACCGCTTCCTGATCCTCGAACTTGTAGACGCTGTCGCTGCCGCCATGCGCGAAATAAATGGGCAGCTTGCGCTTTGCCAGAAGCGATTTCGGCAATTCCGGGTCCGGCGGGCCGCCGAGCAGCGCCATGCCCTTCAGATACCGGACGGCCTGCTCGTCGCGGCTGATGCCCTGGCATATCAACCCGCCCATCGATGCGCAGGCAAGGATCACCGGCCGTCCGGAAGACCGTTCGAACGCGTAGCGGATCAGCGCCGCGATATCGGCAACCCCTTGTTCGTCGAACGAGGTGACGCTCGGCGAATAATAGGTGCCGCCATTGCCGGTAGCGAGGTTCTTCAGGCGGTTGAAATTGCCGCCGAACGTATAGTCGTTGACGCCGAGCCGACGGTCGCCGCCGCGTCCGTGGATGAAGATCACCGTGAAGGCGGCGCCGTCCGCCTGTCCCACCCTGGTGACATCGAGCCGGCGTCCGGCGAGATTCAGCGTCTCGTTCTGCTGGTAGCGCCTGACGCCCAGGGAAACATACTCGTCCTTGACGCGCCGTTCCGGCTCGCGGTCGCGGCCATTGATGTCGCGCATTTCCTGGTAGTCGATTACCTCGTAGGCGCCGCCGTCCAAGGATTTCAGCACCGTCATCTGGGAAAAAAGCTCGTCCTTGAAGGGCTTTATCGGCCCTTGCTGCGCTTGCGCTGAAGCTGTGGCAAGAGTTGCAAGGACAGCAAGAAACGTGCCGAAAACGAAATGAACTGTGGACATGCTTTGTTTCATCCGGTTCCTTCAGCCTTGCAAGCTTGCCATGGCCCGATCGGCGCAGCATTGGTGAAAAACGACCGTTTCCATGCGGCATCGCGAAAAAGCCGGGTTTCTGGCAGAATCGCGAGTGATTCGAAACAGCACGAGATGGGTATGGCTTCCTCTTCCGCACCCCGACAGGTAGTACCGACGCAGCCAATGGATGACAATAACGACCTTTTTGCCGATTTGCCGGTGACAGCCAAGGCGGTCGCCGCCGAACCCGCGCCCGCCCTCAAGGCAGAGCCCTCGACACCGCGCCCGGCGCCGACGACTTTGTCCGGCGACGACTACGGCGCCTCCTCCATCCGAGTGCTCGAGGGCCTGGAGCCGGTCCGCATGCGTCCCGGCATGTATATCGGCGGCACCGACGAAAAGGCGATGCACCACCTCTTCGCCGAAGTCATCGACAATTCGATGGACGAAGCGGTTGCAGGCCATGCGGACTTCATTGACGTGCATCTCGATGCCGAGGGTTTCCTGACGGTCACCGACAACGGCCGCGGCATCCCTGTCGAGAATCACCCCCAGGTGCCGGGCAAATCGACGCTCGAAGTGATCATGACCAAGCTGCATGCGGGCGGTAAGTTCGACGGCAAGGCTTATGAGACCTCCGGTGGTCTGCACGGCGTCGGCGTTTCCGTCGTCAACGCGCTCTCCGACCTTCTCGAAGTGGAAGTCGCCCGCAATCGAAAACTCTACCGCCAGCGTTTTTCGCGCGGCATGCCGCAGGGCGGCCTGGAGGAACTCGGCGACGTCCACAACCGTCGCGGCACCAGGGTGCGCTTCCATCCAGACCCGCAGATTTTCGGCGACCACGCGAAATTCGATGCCGGCCGCATCTTCCGCATGGCGCGCTCCAAGGCCTATCTGTTCGGCGGCGTCGAAATCCGCTGGAGCTGCGATCCGGGCATGGTTCCCGCCGGCGGCGACATTCCGGAAAAGGCGGTCTTCCACTTCCCCGGCGGCCTGAAGGATTATCTGTCCGCCACGCTCGGCAAGGATTTTACCGTCACCCGCGAAATCTTCGCCGGTCGCACCGAGAAGACCGGCGGCCATGGCGCCATGGAATGGGCGATCACCTGGTATGGCGGCGATCCGGAACTGCATTCCTATTGCAACACCATCCCGACGCCTGAAGGCGGCACGCATGAAGCGGGTCTGCGCATCGCGCTTACCAAGGGCCTCAAGAACTACGCGGACCTGACGCAGAACAAGCGTGCGAAGGACATCACCACCGATGACGTGATGATCTCGGCGGTCGGCATGCTTTCGGTCTTCATCCGCGAGCCGGAATTCGTCGGCCAGACCAAGGACAAGCTCGCAACCGTCGAAGCCCAGCGCATCGTCGAAAATATCCTGCGCGATCCTTTCGACCACTATCTCGCCGGCAACCCGGCCGAAGCCGCAAAACTGCTCGAATGGGTGATCGAACGCGCCGAAGAGCGCCTGCGCCGCCGCAAGGAAAAGGAAGTCAACCGCAAGACGGCGGTGCGCAAGCTGCGCCTGCCCGGCAAGCTCGCCGACTGCTCGCAGAACACCGCCGAGGGTGCTGAACTCTTCATCGTCGAAGGTGACTCGGCAGGTGGGTCCGCCAAGCAGGGCCGCAACCGCGCCAACCAGGCCATCCTGCCCTTGCGCGGAAAGATCCTCAACGTCGGCAGCGCCAGCCGCGAAAAGCTGTCCGCCAACCAACAGATCGCCGATCTCATCCAGGCGCTTGGCTGCGGCACGCGGACGAAATACCGCGAGGAAGACCTGCGTTACGAGCGCATCATCATCATGACCGATGCGGACGTCGACGGTGCCCATATCGCCTCGCTGCTGATCACCTTCTTCTACCAGGAAATGCCCGAGCTGATCCGCGGCAACCATCTCTATCTGGCGGTGCCGCCGCTTTACGTCCTGCGCCAGGGCGGCAAGACCGTCTATGCCCGCGACGACGCCCACCGGGCGGAGCTGATGGAAACGGTGTTCAAGGGCAAGAAGGTCGAGATCGGCCGCTTCAAAGGCCTCGGCGAAATGATGGCGGCGCAGCTCAAGGAAACGACGATGGATCCCGCCCATCGTACGCTGCTGCGCATCTCGATCGACGACGTGGATTTCGAAGGCACCCGCGAGGCCGTCGACAACCTGATGGGCACCAAGGCGGATGCCCGCTTCCGCTTCATCCAGGAGCGTGCCGCGTTTGCTGAAAACCTCGATATCTGAGCCGGATTCCCGGCTCGGATACCTCCAGCGTGTTCATGAAAGTCAACTCCGTTCGCCGAGCACCTTGGTAACCGCCCCGATCAACGCTGACGCCTCATAAGGCTTGAGGACGACGGGCGCCGAAAAGCTTGACGGGATGATCGACTTGTCGCTGTAGCCGGTCGCGAAAATGAACGGAATGTCCCGGCGGATCAGTTCCTCGGCGATCGGCAGCGATGTGCCGGAGCCGAGATTGACGTCGAGGATCGCAACGTCGAACCTGATCTCCTTGAGCTTGCGGAGCGCGTCGGCGACGGAGGGCGTCGTCGTCACGTTGTCGATGCCATGCGCGGCAAGCATCGCCTCCACGTCCGCGGCAATCAGCATCTGGTCCTCGACCAGCAGGAATTCGAGATCCTGAAGCCGAGGCGTCGCCGTGTCATCGCGGACGGCGCTGTTGCTTTCCTCGGTTTCAACTTCTGCCAGCTCATCATCGCCGTGAATGTGTTTCGACGGCACCACGAAGCGCGCCCTCACCCCTTCGGGCGGATATTCGATCTTCGCCTCGCCCTCCAGCTCGTAAGGCACGCTGCGGGTGATCAGGACGCTGCCAAAACCGACGCGCGATGGGAGGCTTACCGGTGGCCCGCCGTTCTCGGTCCAGACAAGTTCGCAGTCGTGGTTGGCAAGCCGTCGCCACTCGACATCCAGCCGTCCGCCATTGACGGAGAGCGAACCGTATTTGGCCGCATTGGTCGACATCTCGTGCAAGACTAGCGCCATCACCGAGAAGGCGCGGCTGTCGAGCCAAATGCGCGGCCCCCTGAGTGTGACGCTGCGGGTTCCCTCCCTGTAGGGCTTCAGCTCCGCTTCCAGAAGATCGGACAGCACGCCGCCGTCGCCGCCGCGCACGACCTGGTCATGGGCGAAGGCGAGCGCCTGGATGCGCCCCTTGAGCGAGCCGACATAATCCTTGAGGCTGACGTCGGCGTCGACCGAGTGCCCGACCAGCGCCTTGATCACCGCAAGGATGTTCTTGACCCGGTGATTGAGCTCCTCGTTCAGCATTCGCTGACGCACGTCCGCCTTGCCGCGTTCGTCGGCCAGCAACTCGTTGTGGTGGAGGACCACCTCGACGAGCACGGCGCGGATCGCGTCGGCGATTTCGCGGTCGGCATCGGTCCAGGGCTGGGCCTGCTGATGCACCATCTCCTTCCAGATGGCGAAACTCTTGCGGGGCGTCAATCGGTCGCCGAGTGGCCCCGTCTCGTAGGATTTTTCAGGATTGCCCGCCCAGTCGAGCGTCTGCACCTTTTCGCGGCGGAAGAAGAACAGGTAGTCGCGCGGCCTCTGTGAAAGCGGGATGGCCAGCAGGCCGCAGATCGTGTCCGGAGAAACGGGCAGCCCTGGGAGATCTACGGAGAGCTGAAAGCTGGACCAGATTCTGCCGCCCGAGGCACCGCCGACAAGTTCGGCGAGCTCTGCTATCAGGTTCTGCGGCGGCACGGCCCCTTCGCCGCTCCATACGCCGTCGAGCAACAGACCGACGCCGTCGCAGGTCAGCATCCGGCTGAATTCTCCAAGCGAACTGCGCAGCAGGCCGGTGATGTCCGCGTGGTGGGAGGCGGCCTGCAGGAAGCGGTCGAGCGACCGTCGCGCCTGACCCGCGGTTTCCATGAGCTGCCGCTGTTTCAATGCGCTCAGATGCAGCGAGAAAAATTCGCCGAAGGTTTCCGCCGCCACCCGCTGCGGCATCGAGAGCACTTTCGGAGAATAATGGTGGCAGGCGATCAGCCCCCAGAGTTCGTCGTCCACCACGACCGAAATCGACATCGACGCGGCGACGCCCATGTTACGAAGGTATTCGCAATGGACGGGCGAAACGCTGCGCAGATGCGCGAAGGACAGATCAAGCGCCTCGCCTGTCTCGTCTGTTTCCGGCACGATCGGGATGCGTGGATTGCTGGCGTCGGAAATCACCCGCACCGTGTTCTTGACGTAAAGTGCGCGGGCCTGTTTCGGGATGTCGCCTGCCGGGAAATATTGGCCCTTGAAGCTTTCGAGGTCGCGCCTCTTGTATTCGCTGACGACTTTTCCGGCACCATCCTCCTCGAAACGGTAGATCATCACCCGGTCGTAGCCGAGCATGGCATAGATCAGCCGCACCGAGCTTTCGATCAGCCGGTCGAGGCTGGCGACGTTGCGGATGCGGCTGATCAGCATGCGCGCCACTTCGAGCGGCTGGTCGGAATCGGTCGAGGCCGGCTCGAATTCCAGGATCACCTTCGATTCGAAACGATGGATCGCGACGTCGAAAGCGGCTCCCGAGGCAAACCTGAGACCATGCCGAAGCGCCGGCCTCGCCGGGTTATCGGAGGTCGCGAGCGCATTGCGCAATGTGTGCGCCGCCTCCCCGCCGACGATCTCCTCCAGCCGCCGGCCGTTGATGTCTCCCGTGATCGAAAGCATGTCCGCCACATTGGCGGAGTGTTGCATGATCTCCGCGCCGGCGGCGTCGCAGGCGATAAGGCATCCATGAGGTTGAATGCTGCCGGGGATATGGATCGGCTCTCGGTCGCAATTGCTAAGATCGACCGCATCCCTGTGAGGCATGTTACAAGTCCCTGAAGACAGTCCGACCAATACAATGGGGACAGCAGACGCTTCGGCATCCTTAAGGTTAGGAAAACTTCATCAAGAAGGTTTGCATCGTATTTCCGGCTCTGCCGGAAGGTGATTTCATATTTCTATCGCATCTGCCGTCTAGGGCAAGGAGTAAGCTTCCTTTTAATGGATGACGCATTAGTCTTGTACGGGCGAACCTCATAAGCCATATGATGGTGAAAACGAAAAAAGGAAATTCGGTGAGCGGAAATAACGATCGCAAAGGCCCGAAAGAGCCGCGCTGGCTCGGGCCAGTCGCGCCGAGCAGGGTCGCGCTGATCCCGCCGATCTCCGCTGCTCGCTGGCTTCTCGTGCTTGTCGCCGCTGCCGGCATCTATTTCTTCCATGGATTCCTGGTTCCGGTTCTCGCCGCCCTCGTGATCGGCTTTGCCAGCTGGCCGCTTTATCGCGAGCTGCTGCGCCGGACCGGCGGCAACACCACCATCGGCGCCTCGCTCGCCATCATCTTCATCCTGACCTTCCTGATCGTGCCGATCGGCATCGCGATCTCCTATACGATCGGCGAAGTGCGCCAGTGGATCATCTGGGCGGCCGAAGTGAACCGTTTCGGCGCCCCGCCGCCCGCCTGGATCACCGGCCTCCCCTGGGTCGGCGAATGGCTGGGCATCCAGTGGGTCCAGCATGTCGGCTCGCCCGGTGCGGTCGGCGAACTCATCCAGATCGTCTCGGGCGCCAATATAGGCAATATCTACCGCGCCATCGTGGCGGCAGGCGACGGCGCCTTCCATCTGGTGCTGACGCTGCTCTTCATGCTGATCGCGCTGTTCTTCGTCTATCGCGACGGCGGCTCCTTCAGCGAGCAGATCGACCTTCTCGGCGAGCGCATCTTGCCGACCCGCTGGGAACGCATCTCGCGCATCGTTCCAAGAACGATCAGCTCCACCGTGACCGGTCAGACGCTGATTGCGATCGGCGAAGGCATTGTGCTCGGCATAGCCTACTGGATCGCCGGCGTCCCCTCGCCCGTCACCCTCGGCGTCCTGACCGGCCTGATGGCACTCATCCCTGGTGGCGCGCCGCTGTCTTTCACGCTGATCTCGTTTTACCTGGTTGCCAACGGCGCCTATGTCGCCGGCGGTGCGCTTTTCCTCTGGGGCACGGTCGAACTCTTCATCGTCGACAAGACGCTGCGGCCGCGCCTAGTCGGCGGTCCGATCAAGCTTCCCTTCCTGCCGACATTTTTCGGCCTCGTCGGCGGCGTCAGCACCATGGGTTTCCTCGGCCTGTTCATCGGCCCGGTCCTGATGGCGCTGCTGGTCTCGATCTGGCGCGAATGGATTCGGGAAGTGAAAATGGCCGATGTGACCGAGGTCGAATCCGCCGACCTGGCCAAAGGTCCGGCGACGTCCCCGGACCTTCCGCCCGATCTTCCCGTGGTCAGGAAAGTCTCTTCTCCATGAAGATGCTGAGCGGATCGGGCCGGTAGTTGGAGAACGGTCCGATCTCGGAAAAGCCGTAGGCGCGATAAAGCCCGATCGCCTGCGGTTGATGGATGCCCGTCTCCAGCCGGATCGCCGACAGGTGACGCTCGCAGCCGTGTTCCAGGATCGCATCCATCAGCCGGCTGCCGAGTTTCAGCCCTCGCGCCGCCTCGTCGACGAACATCCGTTTGATCTCCCCGGTGCCGTCGCCCGCCTCGACCAGCGCTCCGCAGCCCAAGATCGTGTCTCCATCGCGCGCCACGAAGAAGGAGACGCCGGGACCCTCGAGTGTCGCGACGTCCACCATGTGATTGCTCTCGGTGGGATAGAGCGAGGCCGCATAGGCGTCGGAGAGTTCAAGAAGCTTCAGCACGCCCGCCTGACGCGGCGGTTCGATCGCGATCGTGACGGTCATTTCTGCCTCCTGGAGCTTTGGTAAGAGAATGCCTTACCGGATGCGGCATGCCTGTGAAACCTGCCTTGGTCGGGCCAAGATTGTTCGATCTAAGTCATCCACCACATTCCAGGGGACGACATGAATTCCGCACTGATTGTCATGACCATTCTCGGCTGCAACGACGCCGGAACGGACTGCCACTATATTGCCACTGCTGAAAATCGCTGGCCGAGCATCGAATTGTGCAATTCCGTGTCGGAGCAGCAGCTGTCCGGTTATGCCAACCAGCCCTATCCGATGCTTATCGCCGTTTGCCAGAAGCCGGAAGCCGCAAAGATTGCCAATGCGCCGGTGCCGCGGGCTCGACCCGAGACGCCGCCGCCAGCACCAGCCGGACAGCCGGCCGCGACGCTTGCTCAGGAACCGGTGACGCAGCAGGAGAAGGAAACGCTGGCGGGCCGCGCCATCCAGCGGGTCAAGACCGTGCTTCCGACCACCGAAGGGGTAAAAACGCTGATGACCAGCCCGGTGCGGCTGGTCGAGAACGGCTATTCCTGGGTCGCCAAGAAATTCGAGCGATAAGCCGGCGGTTACGCCGCCAGCGACACTCGGTTTGCGTAGGACCGTGCGCTGAGCCGGACTTCCAGCCGATGCAGCTTCTCGATCATGTCGAGGAGGTCGGAGACCGGCGAAAGCTGCATGTCCGACCGCTGGAACTTTTCGAGCAGCAGGCCGGCGATATTGTCGAGCGCGCCGGTTGCCGCCGCCTTGCGCCAGAGGAAGACCGCTTCGACGAAGACGGCTGCGATATCCCGTCCGAGGCCCGAGGCTTCGAAGAGCGCCCGCACCGCATGCATACGGCCGGTCGCAAGGATCGCCCGCACGCGGCGGTCGTCGAGGCCGGAAAGCGACACCATCGCGCCTGCGAAGAAATCGACCTTGCCGCTGCAGAGCGCATGGATGAGAAAGGCGGGCGTCAGCCGTCCGGCCGTGCGCAAATGTTCGACCAGGCCGGGGATTTCCTCCTGCAGCACGGTGCCGGCAATGGCGACGGCCGCCGCCTCTCCCGCTTCGCGGGTCATGTGCTCGATCCGCGCCGGCGCCATGCTGGTCCGCACCAGTCCGGAGCCGGCAAGGGCTGCGGTAATGTGGTTGACGAGCATGTGGCGGGCATCCGCAGGCAGCGCGTCGCGCTCCAGCAGCAGGTTGCGGATTTCGCAGCAATGCCCGAACCGCTCGGCGATCCGCCTGAGCGAAACCCGGGTAATCGCGGCGGTCTCGTTTTCCAGCAGGATGGTGACTTCGCATTCGTCGCCGATCTCGGCGATCGCGGCTGCGACGCCGCGCGAAAGGTTCGGCCTGGCGGCGATCATTCCACGGGTCAGGCTGTCGCTGCGCCCGGCAAGATCGACGAGGTCGTTTTCGGTCAGTACGGGCGAACAGGCGATGACCGTGCAGGCGATCTCCGGCTGGTCTTCGGCAAGGCACACGATGACGGCCCGCGGCGCATTGGGAGAGTCCGCCAGAGCCTCCGCGAGCGCCAGGCGCACGTGCGGCGATGGATCGTCGAGGAGATAGGTCATGGCAAGGGCCGCGGCCTGATGCTGCTCACCGCCCATGGGCGAGTGGAGATAGGCCCGGGCGAGAGCATTGGCCGCCTTCGCCCTCTCGCCTGTTCTTGCCGTTTCTGCCCAACGAAGAAATGCCTGTACGATCACACTCGGCCTCGACTACACATGCCAGTTCGGATGTGGCTGGCTGATCCGTCACGCTAATGCCAAAAAGTTTAAGATTGGTTCACCACGTTCCTTAACCATGGCGAAGTCCTTGAAAATACGGTCCTGGTTTATCGTCGACCCCTCCGCGAAGGCCGCATCGGTCCATTCGGCGGGCGCGGATATGGTCGTGCTCGATCTCACGGGCCCCCTTGAGTCGCGGAATGCAGTTAGTGATTTCTGCCGGACATGGGCCGACTTGGCGCCGGCCGCGGAGCTGGCGTTCCTCCTGCCGGCTTTCTCTTCGGCAGGTACCGAGGCCGCCATCGATCTCGCCATTCGATATGGGGCCGCCTCGGTCGTGCTCTCGGGCGTCCGCAACGGGGCCGAAGTCCAGAGACTGGACATGGCTTTGCGCGTGGCGGAAATCCGCGCGGGGCTGGCGCCGGGCAAGACGCGGATCGTCGCGCTTGCCAATGCCTCCGGCATCCTCGCCGCTTCCAGCTTCGAACGCTGCAGCAATCGGCTGGCGGCCCTCGGCTGGGAAGGCGGCTATGGCCCCTCCTCCGATACCGCGCGTGTTGCGGCTGGAACCATCGCGCTCACCGCCGCCGCCGCAGGCATAGCGGCCATCGACGCCGTCTCGCCCGCGGGGGACGCGGCCATCTTCCTGTCTGACTGCGAAAGAGCAAGAGCGAACGGCTTCTCCGGCAAGCTCTGCAGCAGCCCCGATCAAGTTGCGATTGTCAATCGGATTTTCAGCGTTTAGGCTCGGCGCCGGTCGGCCGGGTCATTTCGAACACGTCCGCGCCGCCGTCGGCATAGTCGCGATAACCCATGCGCGCGATCGGCCGGGCAAGCCCCATGTCGATCCGCCCGCCCCGCAGGATCTCTTCGCTGATATGGATGCCGACTACTTGGCCAAAAACCATGTAGGCATCCGCCGGCTCGCCGTCCAATCCGACCGGCTGGATCACCTGCGTGACGCGGCATTCCAGCACCGTATAGGCTTCGCCGACGTAAGGCGCATCGATGAGTTCCGCCATCTTGGCGGTCAGCCCCGCCACCTCGAACTCGCTGACGCCGTAAGGCACCGGCTCCGACGAAGCGTTCATCTGCTCGGCTAGGTGACGGCTTGCGAGGCTTGCGGTGAAGACGCCGGTTTCCTCGGCGTTCTTCAGGCTGTGCTTCCGGCCGCTGGAGGAAAACATCACCAGTTTCGGGCTGTCGGAAATGGCGTTGAAGAAGGAATAGGGCGACAGGTTCATGGACCCATCCCTGCCCTTCGTGCCGATCCAGCCGATCGGGCGGGGCGCGACGATCGCCTTGAAGGGATCGTACTTCAGTCCATGCTGGTTGGTGTCGGTCGTGTAGAACATCGAAAACCCTATTCGCCGGCGTAGGTGACGATCTGCGACAATTCCGGCCGCGGGCGGTCCGGCGTCGCGAAATCGCTCGAGCCAATATGGATGAAACCGGCGACCTTTTCGCCCGGCTTCACGCCGAGGAGCGCCAGCGCCTCGTCGTCATAGGCGACCCATTCCGTACGCCAGTTGGCGACATAGCCATGCGCGTTTGCCGCCATCAGCATGTTGAAGCAGACGGCGCCGGCCGAAAGCACCTGTTCCCATTCGGGGATTTTCGGATGCGGTGCCGCGGTGCTGACGACGGCGACGACCAGCGGCGCACGGGTGAAACGCGTCAGCTCCGCCTGCCGGGCGGCATCAGTCATGTCGGGCGTCTTCTGGAGGGACAGGGCCAGAAACTGTTCACCGAGCGTCCTGCGCACGTCGCCGCGATAGACGATGACGCGCCAGGGGGCCAGCTTGCCGTGATCCGGAATGCGGGTTCCGAAGGTGAGAATCGTCTCCAGTTCTTCCTGCGACGGGGCCGGCTCCTTCATCTGGGCTACCGGCGTGGAATGCCTGTCGCGCAGAAAATCGATGAGTTTAACGTCATTTTGCATGGTCAGAGCTTTCATTTGGAGCCGGCGGTCGGGAAGGTCTTGAAATTGCCTTGTCATTGGTCTTCAAGTGACGTCTCGGAAAACAAGAGTCAACCGGTACAACAGATGGCAGGCACTTCCCTTGCGGCACGCTGGTTCCTCGCCGGAGCGGTGGCTCTCGGCTCAGCTTTCAGCGCATTCGCCCAGGAAGAAGCCTTCAAGAATTTTCGCGCGCTGGACAGCACGGCGAAGATGCCCAAGCTCAATGCCTTCTCGGCTCTGCCCGGCGGCCCGCCCGGCTCACTCTCAAGGGACGTGCAGTTCGACGCCAAGCTGACGTCCGACGGACAGCCCATGCAGGAAGGCCTCACCTGGCGCGTCTTCAGCCCGATCGCCGGCGAAGACGGAAAATTGCCGCTGGTGGCCAGTTCCGAAGGCGGCTCGGCGTCGTTCCAGCTCGCCCCCGGCGACTATTTCGTCAATTGCGCCTTCGGTCGCGCCGGCGTCACCAAGAAACTGAAAGTCCCCGAAAGCGGAAACGTGCCGAAACAGACGCTGGTGCTCGATGCCGGCGGTTTCGTGCTGAACGCGGTTGCCGGTACGGACCAGCGCATTCCGCCCAAGGAACTGAGCTTTTCGGTCTATTCGGCCGATGTGCGCGACAATGGCGACCGGGCGCTGGTGATGTCGGACGTGAAGCCGAATACGGTCGTGCGGCTGAATGCCGGCACCTATCATGTCGTCTCGGAATATGGCGGCGTCAACGCGGTGGTGCGGGCCGATATCCAGGTGGAGGCCGGCAAGCTCACCCAGGCGGTGCTGCAGCATCGTGCGGCGCAGATCACCCTCAAGCTGGTCTCCCAGCCAGGCGGCGAAGCGATTGCCGATACGGCCTGGTCCGTCCTGACCGCCGCCGGAGACATCGTCAACGAAAGCGTCAGCGCTTTCTCGACCATGGTACTGTCAGAGGGCGAATATCTTGCCGTCGCCCGCAACAAGACCAAGATCTATCAGCGCTCGTTTACCGTCAAAGCCGGCCGCAATACCGAGGTCGAAGTGCTGATGCGCGAAACGCCCCAGGTCGCCGGCGCTGTCGCCAACGACAGGAACTAGCCGAGTTTCCGCAGCAATCGCCGAACCTCAGCCAGCCTGACGAAGCCGTCTCATCTTATCGTTGCCATATCGCATTGACGGCGCCTGCATTCACAGGCGCCGCCATGAGTTGGGTCAGGCTGCCGCCTTTGCCGCCTTCCTGGCTTCGAGGCGACGCAGCACGTCCGGCGGGGTTGCCTCGAGGCTGAGCGAGGCGATCGCCTCGTCCAGCGTCATCGAGGTCTGGGCCTGCGAGCCGAGGCGGCGGATGTTGACCGAACGCTCCTCGGCTTCCTTTTTGCCGCAGACGATGATGACCGGCACCTTGGTGACCGAGTGCTCGCGGATCTTGTAGTTGATCTTCTCGTTGCGGAAATCGGTCTCGACGACCATGCCCGCATCGCGAAGCGCTTCCGCCACCTCGCGACCGTAATCGTCGGCGTCCGAGGTGATCGTCGCCACCACCACCTGCATCGGCGCGAACCACAGCGGCATGTGGCCCGCGAAATTCTCGATCAGGATGCCGAGGAAACGTTCCATCGAGCCGCAGATGGCGCGATGGATCATCACCGGCTGGGTCTTTTCCGAGTTCTGGTCGATGTAGAACGCGCCGAACCGTTCCGGCAGGTTGAAGTCCACCTGCGTCGTGCCGCACTGCCATTCGCGGCCGATCGCGTCCTTCAGCGTATATTCGAACTTCGGACCGTAGAACGCGCCCTCGCCCGGCAGGATGCCGGTCTTGATGCGGCCTTCCGACTGCGCCTCGATCGTCTTCAGAACATCGAGCATGACGGATTCGGCACGATCCCAAAGCGCGTCGGTGCCGACACGCTTGTCCGGCCGGGTCGACAGCTTGACCACGACTTCCTTGAAACCGAAATCCTCGTAGACCGACAGGATCAGGTCGTTGATCCGCAGGCATTCGGCGGCCATCTGCTCGTCGGTGCAGAAGACGTGCGCGTCGTCCTGGGTGAAACCGCGCACGCGCATCAGCCCGTGCAGCGCGCCGGATGCTTCGTAGCGGTGCACGAGGCCGAATTCGGCAAGGCGGATAGGCAGTTCCCGGTAAGACTTCAAGCCATGCTTGAAGATCTGCACGTGTCCTGGGCAGTTCATCGGCTTTAGTGCGAAGACCCGGTTGTCCGCTTCCTTGTCTTCCGGATGCGTGAAGGCATAGGCAGACTTCACCGCGAACATGTTCTCCTGGTACCAGCCCCAGTGGCCCGACGTCTCCCAGAGCGAGGCATCGAGAACCTGCGGCGCGTTGACTTCCTCATAGGTGCCGGCGAGCCGGCGACGCATATAGGCGGTCAGCGTCTGAAACATCCGCCAGCCCTTGCCGTGCCAGAACACGACGCCCGGTCCTTCTTCCTGGAAATGGAAGAGGTCCATTTCCCGGCCGAGTTTGCGGTGGTCGCGCTTTTCTGCCTCGGCCAGCACATGCAGGTACTGGTCGAGTTCCTCCTGCGTCGCCCAGGCGGTGCCGTAGATGCGGGTCAGCATGGCGTTGTTGGAGTCGCCGCGCCAATAGGCGCCGGCAACCTTCATCAGCTTGAAGGCCGTACCGATCTGGCCGGTCGAGGCCATATGCGGACCGCGGCAGAGATCGAACCAGTCGCCTTGATAATAGATCTTGAGGTCCTGGTCTTCCGGGATCGCATCGATCAGTTCGACCTTGTAGCCTTCGCCCTTGGCTGCGAAGACTTCGCGGGCCTTTTCGCGAGACCAGACCTGCTTGGTGAACGGTTTGTTGCGGGCGATGATTTCCTTCATCTTCGCCTCGATCTTCGGCAGATCGTCGGGCGTGAAAGGCGCGTTGCGGGCGAAATCGTAATAGAATCCGTTCTCGATCACCGGGCCGATGGTGACTTGCGTGCCGGGCCAAAGCTCCTGCACGGCCTCCGCCATCACGTGGGCGGCGTCGTGGCGGATAAGTTCCAGCGCTCGGGCGTCTGTGCGGGTGACGATCTCGATCTTTCCGTCGGTCACCGGCTCGGCGAGGTCCTGCACGGTGCCATTGATGGTGACGGCGACAGCCTTCTTGACGAGCGACTTGGAAATGCTCTCGGCAACGTCACGGCCGGTCGTGCCGGCGTCGAAAACGCGGACGGAGCCATCGGGAAATGTAAGGGAAACGGATTGGGACATGTCTTTCTCCTGTCCAGTCCCGCCAACGAATGCGGGTGGTGTTGGAATAAATGGCGGTTCGCCCTTTGGGCGCAGCCGGCGTGGCTGATAAATGCTTTTGGCGTTTTAGTAAAGGCGAGCGGCCGCTCAGCCGATCATTTCGGCAAGCCCGGCGACCGTGTTGGCATTGCGGATCGTGCCGATGCCGAGCTTCTTGGTGGTCATCGCCGACAGCAGCCGCGTCTCGCTCGCCTTGCCGCCGAAATCCACCCAGAGATCGCCGTCGACGATGGAAATCTTCTCCTCGCCGCGGTGGCGCTCGAGCAGGTTGAGGACACTTTCCTCGAGCGGTTGTCGCATCACCCGCACGCCGACCTCGGAACCTTCTCCCGACGGAAAGGGATTGCCGGCCGCGAGCTTCAGCCAATCGGCACCGGTCCTCGCGATGATATCGACATGTTTGCCGAACTGCTTCTCGAAGGCGGTCTCCAGTCTCTGCTCAAGATCGCCGATCGGCGACCTGCCGGTCTCGAAGACGAGATTGCCTGTCGAAACCAAGGTCCGGCAATTCCGGTAGCCGAGATCCTCCGCCATGGCGCGCAGGTCGGCCATCACGACCCGTTTGCCGCCGCCGAGAACGATGCTGTGAAGCAGCGCGACATACGTGATCATCGGTTCCTCATCGAGGCGATGCCGGTTCGGCATGGCGACGCCAGTATCGCCACGGCATCCACCAGTGCTGCCGCATTTCGAGCGCTTCCGGCACAGGATCGAGCCCGCTTGTACCGCCCGGCCCGCAACGCGCCACCCGAAACAGCGTCATCCATCCTCCGGGCCACAGCCCATGCCGCGCCACCGCCTCATAACCATATTCCGAGCAGGTCGGAATATGCCGGCAGGAATTGCCGATGAAGCCTGACAGGGTCAGCTGGTAGAGGCGGATCAGCCCCATGCCGAACAGCCGGCCGGGCGTCTTGGCAAACGGGCCGGTCCAGTTGCGTGAGCGGCCTGCCTTCGGTTCGGATCTGGAATGCTGGCAGTCGGGGGCATTGCACATCGGATCAGACGGTGGCCGCTTCGGACCGTTCCATCGCCTCGATCTGGTCGATCGCATCGACGACCGCTTCGAAGGTCAGCATGGTGGAAGGATGGCGGGCCCTGTAGTCCTTGACCGGCTTCAGATAGCGCATTTCCTCAAACCGGCCGTCCGGCCCTTCGCCATCTTCCTTCAGCATGGCGAGCATGTCCTGGCGCGCCTTGCGGATCTCGGCAGTCGTTGCGCCGATCACATGCCGCGCCATGATCGAGGACGAGGCCTGGCCAAGTGCGCAGGCGCGGACCTCATGGGCGAAATCCGTGACCCGGTCGCCGTCCATCTTCAGATGCACGCGTACCTTCGAGCCGCACAGTTTCGAGTGTTTTTCGGAACTCGCATCCGCATCGGGCAACACGCCCGAATGGGTGATATTGCCGGCGAATTCGAGGATCTTGCTGTTATAGATGTCGTCCATCAAGGCTCGCTTTTGAAACCGCCGTCGCTCGTTGAACACTGCGTCACGTCCGGCGGGCTACCATAAAAGGCTTCCTGCCATTATATGTGATGTCCGGGCGAGATCATCAAGAAAGGATGTTTTCACGAAATCCTACCGAAAACGGAATAGGATATCTTGTAAAAATGTCCGCCGAAGGTCAGATAATCCCGGATTGCCCAAAAATCAGCCGCAGGTGCCCAGCGGCTGGTCAGTCCGTGAGTAACGCCAGTCGGATGCGGCCTTGAACCGCATCAGGAGACGATAGATGGATGCCATTGTAAAGAATTTCCCGGCCTCGAAAGAGAAGCAGGTCCGGCCCTCGCAGCAGGAAGCCGAAGAAGCGGTGCGCGTTCTGCTGCGCTGGGCAGGTGACGATGCGGCTCGCGAAGGCCTGCTCGAGACCCCGAAGCGCGTCGCCGCCTCCTACCGCGAACTATTTGCCGGTTACGAACAGTCGCCGGAGGACGTGCTCGGCCGCACTTTCGAGGAAGTCTCGGGTTATGACGATATCGTGCTGGTGCGCGACATCCCGTTCTTCTCCCATTGCGAACACCACATGCTGCCGATCATCGGCAAGGCGCATGTCGCCTACCTGCCGAACGGTCGCGTCCTCGGGCTCTCGAAGATCGCCCGCGTCGTCGAGATCTTCGGCCGTCGCCTGCAGACCCAGGAAAACCTGACGGCGCAGATTGCCAACGCGATCGAGGAAACGTTAAAGCCGCGCGGCGTCGCCATAATGATCGAGGCCGAGCATCTGTGCATGGAAATGCGCGGCGTGCAGAAGCAGGGCTCGCATACGATGACGACGACGTTTACCGGCGAGTTCAAGGCGAACGCTGCAGAACAGGCCCGTTTCTTCACGCTGGCCCGCAACCGCTAAGGCGCGGTTTCCGGGCGGAGTTTCCCGATGTCGCTTTCTTTCGACCAGCCTTCCGCCGACAAGACGGAACTCGAAGGCGCTGGCGCCTTCACGCCCCGCTTCGATCAGAACGGTCTCGTCACCGCCGTCGTCACCGATATCCGTGACGGCGAGCTGCTGATGGTCGCGCATATGGATGCGCAGGCGCTGGCGCTTACTGTCGAGACCGGCATCGCCCACTATTACAGCCGCTCGCGGGCAAAGATCTGGAAGAAGGGCGAGTCCTCCGGCAATCTCCAGACGGTTCATGAACTGCGCACCGACTGCGATCAGGACGCCGTCTGGCTCAAGGTCTCGGTCGGCGGGCACGACGCCACATGCCACACGGGACGCCGCTCCTGTTTCTATCGGACTGTTACCCAAAGTGATGGTAGGGCGGTTCTTGAAATCACCGACGATCAGCGTCATTTTGACCCAGCTGTCGTTTATTCGGATCAAGGAACCATTTAGGGATCTGCCTCGTTTTTCGGCATGTCTCGACTGAATAAACGATTTCGAAATCTGTTGGTGCGTTAATCGACGGACCGGGGTTTGTTCAGCTGTGGAGGGCGTTTATCGATGCTGAACTGGAGTTGGAACCGTCACGATCCGCAAGCGGCACCTGCCGACGGCGGCGAAACGAAGATCCTCGAACCTACCCCTCCTCCCCTCCTCGAATCCCCAAAAAAAGCAAAGCTTGCCCTCGCCCTCGGCGGCGGTGCTGCGCGCGGCTGGGCGCATATCGGCGTGCTCAGGGCGCTTGACGAAGCCGGGATCGAAGTCGGCATGATCGCCGGCACCTCGATCGGCGCCCTGGTCGGCGGATGTTATCTTGCCGGCAAGCTCGACGAACTCGAAACCTTTGCCAGGTCACTTACCATGCGCCGCATCGCCGGCCTGCTCGATCTGACGATCGGCGGCGGCGGCCTTCTCGGCGGCATGCGCCTGACGAAGCGGATGCAGGAACATCTCGAAGGCCTGTCGATCGAGGAGCTCGACCGCCCCTTCGTTTCGGTTGCGACCGAACTTCACACCGGCCATGAAGTGTGGATCTCCAGCGGCTCGCTGATCACCGGGCTTCGCGCTTCCTACGCCCTGCCGGGCATTTTCGAACCGGTGAAATGCAACAACCGCACGCTCGTGGATGGCGCGCTCGTCAATCCGGTGCCGACCTCCGTATGCCGCGCCTATGAGCAGCCGCTCGTGGTCGCCGTCAACCTGAACTACGAGATTTTCGGCCGGTCGGCTGTCGTCAAGCACAATGCCAGCGTCCAGCCGATCGACGACGGGCGCAAGAAACCCGAGGACATCCGTGTCGGCCTGACGGGCACCATGGTGCAGGCCTTCAACATCATCCAGGAGCGTATCTCGCGGGCTCGGCTTGCCGGCGATCCGCCGGACCTGGCGCTGCATCCGCGGCTTGCCGATATCGGACTGTCGGAATTCCACCGCGCCGGCGAAGCGATCGACCGGGGCTATACGGAGACGATGGCGCAGATCTCGGCGCTGAAGCGCATGCAGGAAGTTTTCGCTCGCTGAGCGGGCAGCCATCGCCACTTATTTAAAAAGCCTCGCCTTTCGGCGAGGCTTGGCACAATCAGCCGGCGATATAGGCCTTGATGTGTTCGGCCTCCAGTTCGATTTCGCGGATGCGCGACTTTACCACGTCGCCGATCGAGATGATGCCGGCGAGCTTGCCGTCCTGCTCGACGGGCACGTGGCGGAAACGGCCCGAGCTCATCATACCCATCAGTTCATCGACGGTCGTTTCGTCCTTGCAGCGCTGCACCGAAGTGGTCATTGCCGACTTGACCGGTTGATCGAGCACGGCGGCGCCCTTCCCGGCGACGGCACGCACCAGGTCGCGTTCCGTGAAGATGCCGGCGATGCGGCCTTCCATGCCGATCACCACGACGGCACCGATCTTCTTGTCGTTGAGGATCCCGGCGACTTCAAGCAGCGTTTTGTCGGGACCGACGGTCACCACGTCACGCCCCTTTGCATCCAGCATGTTCTTGACGATTATTGCCATGGCTCTCTCCTCGCAACCAGTTCGGCTTGGACATCGTCCGTTCCCGAAAAGCAAAGCGCCCGGGTGGAGGAACCGTCCCTGCACGTATGGGGAAGTGTAGAGCGAGGCGGGAAAGAGATCAAGAAAGAGATCAAGGACGCGCGAGCGGCATGACGCGGCGTGGCAAGGGATCGAAAAACCCGAACAGCAGGAAGCCGAACAGGAAGCCGCCGATATGCGCATCCCAGGCGATCGGTCCCATATCCGCCCCGAACAGCGTCACCCCGAAGGCGATCAACAGGTTGCCGGCAAACCACATGGCAGTGAAGATCACCACGGTGCGGTTGCGGAAGGAGCCGAGGATCGACTGGCGCGGATAGAGATGGCCGTGGGTTCGGTCATAGCCCCGACGTTCTGGGAAGGCGAAACGGCAGGCGGCCCCCATCAGCGCCGAGACGACCCCCGACGCGCCGATCAGCAGCGTCTCGTTGCCCCAGTTGAGCGCGGCGTGGAAGAAGGCGGCGGCCACCGCCGAGAGGATCCAGAAGATCACGTAGCGCAGGGTGCCGATCCGCCGCACCACCGGCGCCCCGAAGGCCATCAGCCAAAGCGCGTTGAAGAGGATGTGTTCGATGCCGCCGTGCAGAAGCGAGTAGGTGACCGGCGTCCACGCCCATGCAAAGCCCTGCTCGCCGAGCGGATAGACGTAACGCAACGGCGTGAACGCCAGATTGACGACCATATAGGCGCGCGTATCCTCGTCCAGCACATAGTCCTGCACGATGTAGATGACCGCAAGCAGAGCCAGCGTCACGACAAGGCTGCGGGGAAGATTGAAAATCGGCTGCGAGCGCTCAGCGTCGTCGTCCGCCTCGGGCTGCTCGTTTGCCATATCCGGCCCGTCGTTCATGCCAGCCCCTTCTGTCTTCTCATTCCCCGGCGGAATGGCCGACAGCCATATAGGAGCGGCCGTTCAAATGAAAGCACACCGGGATCACAGTCACGCCAGCGCATCGGCAGATCATCGACCGTTAACCATGATCGCTTTGCCGTGGCATGGATTTCGCTGCTTGAGAAGGACCAGTCGCGCATGAAGCGCGATCTGTCTCGAAATGTAACAGGTAAGATGAATGCGCAACCAGGCCAGCCGGGCGATCTTCGACTACTGGATCAATCTCAAGCACGACGGGGCAGTTCCCCTCAAGACCGAGATCGATCCAGCCGCCTTGCGTCATCTTCTCCCGCATCTTTTCATGGCCGCCATGGACCCCTCCGGCACGCTGGCATTCCGCCTGGCCGGTACCCGCATCTGCGACCTGTTCGACCGTGAATTCCGGGGCCAGGCTTTTGCGGATGTCTGGCCGAAAACCGACCACCGGCAGCCGGTGGAAATCGCTCACAACGTCATTCATTCGCAACAGCCGGCGCTTCTGGACGTTCTCGCCTCTAATGGCCACATCCGCCATGCCTATGAGATGTTGCTTCTGCCAATCCGATCGGTGGAGACGGTGGCGAGCGACCGCATTTTCGGCGCCCTCGTGCCCCGGCTCTCTCCCTATCCCGTAACGGCAACGCCGGCCACGTTCCTGACGCTCGAGAACTGGACGTTCCTGACCGGCAGCGGTTCGCATTTCGGCGTGCCGGTCACGGGCGATCGCGGGATTTTCCGCAACCCGCCAGCTCGGCTTCCGTCCGACCGCCCTCCCTCATGAGAGCGAATGCCGGTCGCGGCAGATAGCAGCGGCGGCGCCTTCCAAAACCTTCTGTTAACCGAGGCGCGCTAATACTCTTAACGATAGACTTAGAAGAGAAAAGCTCTCTCAAATGTATTCATTTCAGCCGGCTCATACTCCATCTACACCCAGCGTTCCCGCACAGCGTTCCTTCCAGCGCGTGTCCGTCAATATTCCAGGACGGCTGATGCTGGCGACGCATGAGGAATTTCCCTGCAACGTCGTAGACATGTCGCCGGGCGACGTCAGTTTTGCCTGCGTCGGTCGTCCCCTCGTCGGCGAACGCGTGATTGCCTATCTAGAGCATATCGGCCGGCTGGAAGGCATGGTCGTCAGTGTGTCGGATACCGGCTTCGTGATGTCGATCAACGCGACGGACCGGAAGCGCGAGAAACTGGCCGCCCAGCTGACCTGGATCGCCAACAAGCATGAACTCGGCCTGCCGGAAGATCGCCGCCATGATCGCCTGGCGCCGCGCATTACCCGCACGGAGATCACGCTCGACGACGGCCGGCGTTATGCCTGCCGCATCGTGGACCTTTCGCTGTCCGGCGCGGCCGTCGATATCGATATCCGCCCGGCGCTCGGCACACCCGTCCGGCTCGGCAACATGCGCGGGCGCGTCGTGCGCCACTTCATGGAAGGCGTGGCGATCGAGTTCAATTCGATCCAGTCGCGCGAAACGCTGACCGAATTCCTCTAAAAGCGTTCCTGCCTCCGCAATCCGGAAGCGTCCCGTTCGGGGCGCTTTTTTGTTGTCCGCCTCCGCCAGCCGTCCCGTTTCGTTGCTGGACAGACCGGGAAAAGCCGGCGGCTTGTGCCGAAACGGGCTTTCTTTCAAAAAAATGTCCTCTTTCGGCACTTTTTTTGAGGCTGGGAATCGACCTCGGCGAGCCCGATTCGACTGCGGTGCACCCTCACTCCGCCCTTTCCTCTCCTGCTCTAACACAACCAACCGCCGCCATTTCCGGGTTCCCGACGCTCCGGCGGCTGCTCCAGCCCTTCGCAAGAAGTGCTGGAATTACAGTTGGATAGTAGGAAAGCGGCAATGCCGGCCGTTGTCGGCAGGGCGCATTTTACGAAAACCAATAGCAAATTTGTCTCGAATTTTATGAAAGTTCGAGATGCATTTGAGCTATGTTTTAGACGAATTGAATTCAAATAAGATATTGATTTTACTACGAGATTTTCCGGTCGATCAAACCCTGTCTGGCAGTGTTCTTCCCACAACGGGGAGACATAAAAATGAAGTACAGCAAGGGACTAGGCCTCGCCGCCATCACCGCCGCCGTCGCACTCTTTACCGCCGGAAATTCGTTCGGCATGCCGGCCGGCTCCGTGCGCGTTCTCGGCCAGGCCAATCCGCCGCTCGGCCACTATGAGTTTTGCAAGACCTATGTCAGCGAATGCGCCGCGACCTACAAGGACGCCGGCCCGCTGGCGCTGACCGAAGACAAGTGGCGCACGCTTCTGGACGTCAACTACACGGTCAATTCCTCGATTACGCCGATGACCGATCAGGACATCTACGGTGTCGAAGAGCGCTGGGCCTATCCCCGCACCGTCGGCGACTGCGAAGACTTCGTGCTTCTGAAGCGGAAGATGCTGATCGCGAGGGGCTTTTCGCCGTCCGACCTGCTGATTACCGTCGTCCTGCAGCCGAATGGCGAAGGTCACGCGGTCCTGACGGTCCGCACAGATCGCGGCGACTTCGTGCTCGACAACATGCGCAACAAGGTCATGGTCTGGTCGGATACCGAATACACCTTCCTGAAGCGCCAGGCGAACGACGATCCCGCCCGCTGGGTCAAGCTGCAGGACGGTCGCGCCACCGCCGTCGGCTCGGTCGGCCAGTAATCCCACCTCTCCTACGGGCGGGAGACCGCGGCGACCCGAGTCGCGGTCAATGGGCGTGATCGCACCTCTGCAGGCGATCGCCCGAACTGTCCCGGATTCGATTTGCTTTACGAAGCGTTAATCATAACGATCCAGACTGCGACCAAATCGCCTGGCCTCTTCCCGTATTCCTGTCCCGTTCCGGCGCTGGCGAATCCCCTCTCGAATGAGAACATGGAGCGCACGTCATGGCAGGTCCGGCCCGTAACCTCTCGGCTGCAGAAGAAACACCGCTCCTCTCAAATCGCTTCGTCTATCGGCTGACTGTCGTCATCGCCGTCCTTGCTCTGTTGACGGCGGCGATCAGCATCAGTGGTCATTGGTTCGGCCAGCGTATCGCGCTTGCCGGCCATACCGACAGTACCGAAGAATTCCTGATCCGGATCGGCCAGGACAAGCTCGAGCTTCCGGCCAACACTATCCGCTTCCGCGACCAGCGCCGGGCCGGTATCACCGAGCGCGTCGACCTCTATCTCACATGGCCGGAGCTCGAAGGTTACAGCGCCGGCCTGCGGTCTCGCTTCGATGATGTCGGCCAGTCTTCCTCGTTGATTTTCCTACAATTATCCCAGAGCACCATGTCTCGCGACATGTCAGGGCGGCTGGAGCCGATATACTCCAAACTGTTCGAGGGCGCGCCGCAACAGGCGGCCTTCGGATTGACGCTTCACCGGCTGCGCGCCGATTCGGGCTACGGCAGCGAAATCGTCCTGACGGGGCGGGTCGCCGGTGCGCCGGACTACGTCGTGCGCTGCGTGCTGCCGGCTGCCGGAGAGAGGGCGACCAGCGGCGACTGCCAGCGGGATATCCACATCGGACAGGACCTGACGATACTTTATCGCTTCTCCAGTGCGCTTTTGAGGGATTGGCAACATATTGATGCCGCAGTTCGCCTCTTTGTCGAAAACCGGTTGGCGAAATAAGCCGCCGCGGACGGGTCGGGTCCAAGCCCCCAAGTTGATGTCTAAAATGCAGTCTATCGAAGCAAGCTGCTGTTCATCATAAACCTCTTGGTAACGCTAATCCCCTAGATTGACGGGTAACGGTCGTGGCGGGGGTGCGTCCGGATATGACTAATGTGATGCAAGCGATGAGTGCGGCAGTGTCGAAAAAAATGTTCTCTGCATTCCCTTCAAAGGGTGATGCGACGGTTCCGGGACGTTTCCTCGGATTTCTCTTCACATTGGCTGTGGCGATTTCGATGTTTTCGACGCCGGCTGCCGCCGGTCCGAAATATGCCGGTATCGTAGTCGACGCCAAGACTGGCAAGGTTCTCTATTCCGAGGATCCGGATGGCCTGCGTTACCCCGCGTCGCTCACCAAGATGATGACGCTCTACCTGACTTTCGAAGCGCTTGAAGCCGGCCGGATCAGTCTCGACACGCAAGTCCCGGTCTCTGCTCATGCCGCATCCGAGCCGCCCTCCAAGCTCGGCGTTCGCGCCGGCGGTTCGGTCTCGGTCGATCAGGCCATCCGCGCACTCGTCACCCGCTCCGCCAACGACATCGCCACCGCTCTCGGTGAATTCATCGGCGGCTCCGAAGAGCGCTTTGCATCGTTGATGACCGGCAAGGCGCGTGCGCTCGGCATGACCCGTACCACCTATCGCAACGCCAACGGCCTGCCGAATACCGCGCAGATGACGACGGCACGCGATCAGGCGCGTCTCGGCATGGCGTTGCGCCAGCACTTCCCGCAATATTACGGCTACTTCGCGATCCGCAGCTTCAATTTCGGCAAGCAGACGATCGGCAATCACAATCGCCTGGTTGGCAACGTCAAGGGCGTCGACGGCATCAAGACCGGCTACACCCGCGCCGCCGGCAGCAATCTTGCAACCTCGGCGCAGCTCGATGGACGTTCGATCGTCGCCGTCGTGCTCGGTGGCCGCTCCAGTGCTGCCCGTGACGCAACGATGCGCAAGCTGGTCGCGGAATATCTTCCGGAGGCATCTCGCGGCGGCAATAACAACCTGATCGCCCAGGTGGCCCCGGCTGCCCCGGTTGCGCCCGCTCCTTCTGTTCCGGTCAGGTCCGCTTCGCCGGTTGCCGCGTCCCAGTCCGATGCACGCCAGATGGCTGCGCTCGACCTGCCGCCGAGCGGTCCGCTGCCGGGCGCCCGTTATGCCGAGCAGCAGGCCGCAGCCATGGCTCCCGCCGCATCGGCCTATGCCGCGGAACCGGAACAGAAGAAAGTCATCACCCAGGCGATGAACTCGGCGATGGCCGGCGCCTCCGCCGTCCCGACGCCGGCTCCAGAATACATGCCGGCCAAGACCGAGGTGGCCGTCGCGCATCGGACCGGCCGCTCTGCCGTCGATGAAGTGACGACCGCTTCCACCAAGGCCTCCGTCTCTGTGGCATCCGCAAAGCCCTCCTCCGAGGCGTCGATGGCGGCGAACGGCTGGGTCATTCAGATCGGCGCCTCGCCGAACCAGAAACAAGCACAGGATCTCCTGCAGAATGCGCAGGATAAAGGCGGCAAGGTATTGCGTTCCGCCAAACCCTTCACTGTCGCCTTCAGCAACAATGGCGAACAGATCTACCGCGCCCGCTTCGGCGGCTTCGACGACCAGAAGACGGCCATCGATGCCTGCAACGTGTTGAAGAAGAAGGGCATCAGCTGCTGGGCGTCGCTTCAGTGAGCGTCGCCGCCGGCGATCAAGGAAATACCCGCGCCGGGTTTTCGGCGCGGAGGGATCTCGAGAGTAACGAGTAGACGGGGTTTCCGATGGCAATGAATGAAAACAGCGCAGAATTGGCCTTCAAGCCGGCGCAGAAGTCCAAAGCGAAGGGCGTCGCCCTCAACCCGCTTCACGAGGCGGCCATGCGGCTTGCCGGTCTCGGCTTGAACCGCTCCAAGGAAAAGACCCGCGACCTGGTCTCGATGCTGCTCAGCCACGGTGCCCGCGCCTGGCGGCATTCCCAGCCGGAAGCCAATGTCCACCTGCATATCGGCATCCGCGCCGGCCGTGCACCAGTTCGCATCAGGCTTCGCTGATCGAAAGATCAGCCGCTAAAGAAGTCCGAGCTCGGCGAGTTCCCGCCGCAGATCTTCCGGAAGCGCCGCCACGTCCTCGCCCAGTTTGCCGAGGTCGCGCGGCGCTTCTTCACTTTTCAGATACCGCCATCCCTGGAAAGGCCGTTTCGGCTGCGATGCGGTTTCGATCACCTCGGGGCCAAGCACCAGCTCGCAGCGCTGGATGCCGTCGCCGCCGGTAACCGTGCGGATATCGAGCAGTTTCTGCCGCGCCATCACCTGCCCTTTGATCACCCAGTAGAGCGATCCGTCGTCAAGCAGTTCCTCCATGCGCTTCGGCGCCATGCGTGTCGTATGGATGCTGTGCGGCTCGAGGCCGGCAGCCATCGCATTGAGCGACCGCTCGGCGACCCAGTCCTGGAGATCCTGGATCGAATCGGCGCCGACGCAGAGTTTGATGAGATGTAGAGCCATGGTTTGGTTGAAGACCCATCCGGACGTGAGGTCAAGCGTTTGCTCGGTTCACTCCACAGCGGGGACGGTTCAGCACTCGACGACGTTGACCGCAAGGCCGCCCGTGGACGTCTCCTTGTATTTCTCGCTCATGTCGTTGCCGGTCTGGCGCATCGTCTCGATACAGGCGTCGAGCGGCACGAAATGCGTCCCGTCTCCCTTGATGGCGAGCGAGGCGGCCGTGACCGCCTTGACGGCCCCGAGCGCATTGCGCTCGATGCAGGGCACCTGCACGAGACCGGCGATCGGGTCGCAGGTCATGCCGAGATGGTGTTCCAGCGCGATCTCGGCGGCATTCTCGATCTGCTCCGGCGAGCCGCCCATGACGGCCGCAAGCCCTGCCGCGGCCATGGCGGCAGCCGAGCCCACTTCGCCCTGACAGCCGACTTCGGCGCCTGAGATCGAGGCATTGTGCTTGATGATGCCGCCGATTGCGGCCGCCGTCAGCAGGAAGTTGTGGACGTCGGCCTGGGTCGCATCGTCGTGGAAATGCAGGTAATAGCGCACCGTCGCCGGAATGACTCCCGCCGCGCCGTTGGTCGGTGCCGTGACCACCCGTCCGCCGCCCGCATTCTCCTCGTTGACGGCCATGGCATAGACACTCAGCCAGTCGTTGGCGAGCAGCGGGTTCAGCCGGTTGCTGCGCCATTCCTCGTTCAGCTTGTCGTGGATCGCCTTCGCCCGACGCTTCACCTTCAGCCCGCCGGGCATGATCCCGTCGACCTTGAGGCCGCGGTCGATACAGCTCGACATCGCCTCCCAGATGCGGTCGAGACCGGCATCGAGTTCGGCCGAGCTCATCTTGGTTTCTTCGTTGGCGCGCTTCATCTGGGCGATCCTCAGGCCCGAATCGCGCGCCATGTCGAGCATCTGCCGGGCGGAGGCGAAGGGATAGGGAATGCGCGCATCGCCTGCTGATTTCTTGGAGGCACGCATGGCCTCCAGCTCGGTATCGGTCACCACGAAACCGCCGCCGATCGAATAGTAGATCCGTTTCAGGAGAAGCCGGCCGTCACGGTCGAAGGCGGAGAAACTCATGCCGTTGGCATGGCCGGGCAGCGGCTGCTTCTTGTCGAAGATCAGGTCGGTCCTCGGCTGGAATTCGTAAGCCGGATGGCCGGGCGGCGTGACGCGGCCGCTGCGTTCCACTTCGCCGATGATCTCGTCCATCCTGTCGGGATCGACGGCGTGCGGCTCCTCGCCGACCAAGCCCAATATCACCGCCCTGCCCGTTCCGTGACCGATCCCGGTGAACGCCAGGGACCCGTGCAGGCTCACCTTCAGCGCCGCGACATGTGCCCCGGTCGGCCGCGGCCAGTCGTTGGACAGGATAAGCTCCAGGAATCGGTTGGCGGCGGACATCGGTCCCATCGTATGGGAGCTCGACGGACCGATACCAATCTTGAAAACGTCGAAAACGGACAGGAACATGAGAATCCGTGCGGTGATACGAGGATGGCCAAGTCTATGTCAGCCAAACCTATGTCAGAGTGCCGCCATGCCTTGGCGATTGCCCGACATTCGGTGAGCCGGCCGCGACATGGCCTTTAAATAGAAACGGCGCGGTACGAATACCACGCCGAGGACCGAAATTCCGGAATTTCATTGAGATGGTCAGATAGCGCCGAAGAGGTACGCGAGAGCCAAGGCACCTGCAAATCCCACCAGCGCCTTGAAGGTCACGCCCCAGCAGGACTTCTGAACGGTATCTTCCATGTCGTCTCCAGGTTCTTGCCGCATTGATAAACGTCCGCTCCGGGTCGTCATGGCTAATGGTTTATTAAAATCCCGCCGCCTGCGCAATGCGAAAATGGCGGAAACGTGGCGGAATCCCAGGCCGCTCATGTTTGCAACGCCTGCCCGGCCCCAATAGTTCCGTTGCCGATGCAGGAGGCTTGCCGCCGAAACCGAAACAAAGCATGACGGGACGGAGCAAGACCGATTCCGACGGTGAGGCCTATGACGAACGCTGATTATGTTGCGCTTGCCCTCTTTGCCGCGCTTTGGGCCCTTTATTCCTGGGTGACCGCCGGGGCCGGCTCACGGCTGTTTCCACGCGCCAGCCTGAACCGGGCGATGGCGGAACGGCGGAAGGACTGGATCTATAACTCGCTCCGCCGCGACCTGAAGATGATCGACACCCAGATCTTGGCGGGTCTGCAGAATGGCACCGCCTTTTTCGCCTCGACGTCCATCTTTGCGATCGGCGGCTGTTTTGCGCTGCTCGGCGCCACCGAACAGGTGGAAGCGGTCTTCCGCGACCTGCCCTTCGTCGCTTACGGCGGCCGCACCGCCTTTGAACTCAAGGTCGCCGGCCTGACCTTCCTGTTCGGCTATTCCTTCTTCAAGTTCGGCTGGTCCTACCGGCTGTTCAACTACTGCACCATTCTCTTTGGCGCCCTGCCGATGATGCACGACACCCACGCCGACCGGGCGGCGGCCGAGCGGGCGGCCGATCAGGTGGTGCGGATGAACACGATCGCGGCCGGCCACTTCAATTCCGGCCTGCGCGCGCTGTTTTTGTCGATCGGCTATCTCGGCTGGTTCATCGGGCCCTATATGTTCATCGCGATGACCGTCGTCGTCATTGTCGTGCTCACCCGCCGCCAGTATTTTTCCGAGGCCCGGCTGGCGATCATGGACCGTGGGACGCCCTGAGATCTGATCCGGAAAGATAAGCAGTGACCGTTGCCGAAACCGAAAATCTCGCCCCGCGCAGACCCCGCATCACGCTGATCGATACGCTGCGCGGCGTCGCCCTCATCGCCATGGCGACCTATCACTTCACCTGGGATCTCGAGTTTTTCGGCTATGTCGATCCCGGCACGGCGACTCAAGGGCTCTTCAAGGTCTATGCCCGCTCGATCGCCAGCTCGTTCCTGTTCCTGGCGGGCGTCAGCCTCGTCCTCGCGCATTTCCCGAAGATCCGCTGGGAGCCCTTCTGGAAGCGTTTTGCGATGGTCGCAGGTGCCGCGGTCGTGATCAGCATCGCGACCCTGATCGCCTTTCCGGGCGAATGGATCTATTTCGGCATCCTGCACAATATCGCGCTGTCGAGCCTGATCGGTCTCGCCTTCCTGCGTCTGCCGCCGTTGCTGACGGGTGCCGTCGTCGTCCTCGTCGCGGCAGCTATGATCGTCGACTACAGTCTTTTCCCCGGCGCGTTGGACTGGGCTTTATTCAACGCCCGGTACCTGAGCTGGCTCGGTTTTGCAGAAATCCCGCCGCGTTCGAACGACTATGTGCCGCTGTTTCCCTGGATCGCAGCACTTCTGGCCGGGGTGGCGGTCGGGCGGCTGGCGCTATCGAAAAACTGGCTTCCGAAGCTCGCAGCGGTCCAGACGCGGCAGAACCTTCTCTCGAAGGCCGGTCGCAACAGCCTGATCGTCTATCTCGTCCACCAGCCGGTGCTGATCGCGCTCGTCTATCTCTTTTCGCTGGTGCATCCGGCCCCGCCACCGGACCCGCGGGTCGGCTACGTCAGAAGCTGCGAGGCGGGCTGTACGGGCCAGGGCAACGACGCCGGCCTCTGCCAGAAGTTCTGCGGCTGCACCGCCGATAAGCTGATCGCGCAGTCGCTGATGACGCCGCTGCAGTCCGGCGCCATCGCCCCGCAGGACGAGCGGGTGCAGTCGCTCGCCGAACAATGCTCGATCGAGGCGCAATAGCGGTCGCTTTGACGATCAGGTGCCGACGCCGATTTCGGCAAGTCGGGTCAGGCAGGCTTCCTCGACATTGTCGAGTTCGCTCAGCGTGTCGTCGATATCTTTGCGCTTCTGGCGCAGGTCGTTGCGCTTCTCGTCGAGGCGCGTCATCAACAGCTTGAGCTGCCCCAGCTCTCCCGGCGGCTCCTTGTAGACCTGGATGATTTCGCGAATCTCGGCGATCGTGAAGCCGATCCGGCGGCCGCGCAGGATTTCCTGGATCAGCCGGCGATCCGTTGCCCGGAAAAGCCGCGTACGACCCCGGCGTTCGGGGTGGATGAGACCCTCATCCTCGTAGAAGCGCAGCGTGCGGGTCGATACCCCGAATTCACGCGTCAGCTCCGTAATGCTATAATACTTGTTCACGATCATGTCCTGCTACTCGTCAGCCAAACTAATTGACTTTTACGTAACAGTCAATTTTTTGGGCTCAAGGGAGCATGAACCACCAGGTCGCGAGGCCGAGGAACGAGAAGAAGCCGGTCGTGTCGGTAATCGCGGTCACGAACACCGCCGACGATACCGCCGGGTCAGCCCCGGCCCGGTCGAGAAGCAGCGGGATCGTGATGCCGGCCATGGCCGCCGCAAACATGTTGATCAGCATGGCGGTAGCGATCAACCCGCCGATATGGACGTCGTGGAACCAAAGGCCGGCCACCATGCCGACGAGACAGCCGATCACCACGCCGTTGATCAGGCCGACGCCCGCCTCGCGTCGAGCGACGCGCCAGGCATTGTGGATGTCGAGATTGCGGGTCGCAAGCGCCCGCACCGTCACCGTCATCGTCTGCGAACCGGCATTGCCGCCCATGCCGGCGACGATCGGCATCAGGATGGCGAGCGCCACCACCTGTTCGATGGTTGCTTCGAAAAGCGAGATCACGGACGCCGAAATGAAGGCGGTGAACAGGTTGACCAGCAGCCACGGCACCCGCGACCGCGAGGTTTCCCGGACCGAGTCGGACAGTTCTTCGTCGCCGACGCCGGAGAGGCGCATGATGTCCTCTTCCGCCTCCTCCTGGATGACGTCGACCACGTCGTCGATGGTGAGCACCCCGACGAGGCGGCCGTTGTCGTCGACGACGGCAGCCGAGAGCAGGTCGTATTGCTCGAAAAGCTGGGCTGCCTCTTCCTGGTCCATGTCGGCTGGGATCGG
The DNA here is from genome assembly GCF_002968555.1 of Neorhizobium sp. T6_25. Lineage (NCBI taxonomy): Bacteria > Pseudomonadati > Pseudomonadota > Alphaproteobacteria > Hyphomicrobiales > Rhizobiaceae > Neorhizobium > Neorhizobium sp. T6_25. The sequence continues at coordinate 182,825 of NZ_PVBL01000009.1, read as the reverse complement.
ATAGTTCGTCTCCCGCATGATCGTCTCGATCTTCACCTGCCGCTTGGCGCGCAGGATGCGGTCGAGGTCGAGCACGCCGAGCAGCTTGAAGGTCGGGTCGATGACGAAGATCTGGGTAAAGCTCTCCGGCAGGTCCTCCTCGTCGCGCATGTAGTCGATCGTCTGGCCGACGGTCCAGAACGGCGGCACGGCGACGAATTCCGTCTGCATGCGGCGGCCGGCCGACTGTTCGGGATAATCGAGCGCGCGGCGTAGCCTCACCCGCTCGGTGAACGGCAGTTGCGCCAGAATCTCTTCCCGGTCCTCGTGGTCGAGGTCTTCGAGAATGTAGACCGCATCGTCCGAATCGAGTTCGCCGATCGCCGCCGCGATCTGCGCGTTCGGCATCTGGTCGACGATCTCCATTCGGATATTTTCGTCGACCTCGGTGAGTGCGGTGAGGTCGAAATCGTCGCCGAGCAGTCGCACAAGCGCATGGCGCTGGTCGGGCAGGATCGCCTCGAGCAGATCGCCGAGTTCCGATTCGTGCAGCCGCGCCACATGGCTGCGCAGGAAAAGCGTGTCGCGGTCGGCGATTGCAGCGCCGACCATCGCCAGGAAGTCGGCGCGGATCGCGCCGTCCTCGGAATAGATGTCGTCACCGGCATCGTCGGTTTTTGTGCGCAGGCGGTAGTCTTCGCCGATATCGCTCATCTGCCGCCCTCGCTGCTGGTCTTCGACAAAAGGAGAATGGCGGCAAAAAACATATTGTCAACAACTGGATAGCTGCATCCGGCGCTATTGCTTATGCCGCCGGTTTTCCTGCTAGAACAAATGCCGTTCCGGGTCCAGAGCGCATGGTGAAACGATGCGGAAAAACCGGGAAGTCAGCCCGAAAGGCAGAAAAAGGAGTTCGAAATTGGCCATCCGAACCATCCTGAAATATCCCGATCCGGGCCTCTCCAGGCCTTGCGAACCGGTTACCGCCTTCGATGCCGCCCTGACGGCGCTGGCCCATGATCTCCTCGATACGATGCGGGCGGCACCCGGCGTCGGCATCACCGCCGCGCATGTCGGCGTCTTCACCCGGCTCGTGGTGCTGGAACTGTCGAGGGAAAGCGGCCCGCGCTTCTACGCCAACCCGGAAATCCTGGTCTCCTCGGACGAGTTGATGCGTCATACGGAGGGCAGCGTCTCCATGCCCGGCGCCAATGACGAGGTCGAGCGGCCGAAAAGGATCCGGTTCCGCTACCAGGACCTCACCGGTACCGTCCGTGAGGAGGACGCCGAAGGCTTCTATTCCATCTGTATGCAGCACGAGATCGACCAGCTCGATGGCACCTTCTGGCTGAAACGGCTGTCCCGCCTGAAGCGTGACCGGCTGCTGCGCAAATGGGACAAGGGAAAATAAAAACGCGGCCGAACCAAATTCGCGTTCGCCCGTTGTCAGGTCGCAAGTCCAGCGAGGATCTACGACCATGAATGCGACAGCAGACAAGACCGCAGCCGAGCTCGAGCGAAAAGTATCCGAGCGCCTGGCTGCACTGCCGGACGTCGATTCGTCGACGATCGAACCACATGCCGAGGGAACCAAGGTTATCCTCGAGGGTTCTGTCGATACCGTGTTCTCCGCCCGCAAGGCGGTGTTGAGCGCGGAAACCGTGGATGGCGTACATGATGTCGAAAGCCACCTGACCCTCACGGGTCAAAGGAACGGCGCATCCACGAGCCACTGAGCCGAAATACCCGGCGCGCCGGCCTTTCAGGAGGGGGTGCGCCGGGTCCATGTGGGAATGACAGGAGACTGCAGTGCCAGGCAAGAAAAAAGCTGACGACATTTCCCGCGAGGAAGATTTCCGCGACTACGACGACCGAAATATCGACGAAGGCTGGCCCTACGACGATGCGGCCGGCGCGCGCCCCGTCGACAACGCCGCCTATGGCGATCCCAAGGCCAATTTCGATACCAACCGCAATCGCGGCTATCAGGTGGACAACGTCGAGCGGGACGGGTCGGAAGAGCGCCTGGTCGACAGCATTCGCCCCGGCACCAAGGGTATCGAGGAGGCCGACGATCTCGAAGAGCGGATCACCGACGCGATTGAGGAGCTGGACATGATCGACATGGCGTCGATCGACGTGCATGTCGAGGACGGCACCGTCACGCTCGAAGGCGCCGTCGACGATGCGGCGACCTCGCGCAAGATCGTCCGCAGGATCCAGCGTGTCGCCGGCGTCCGCCAACTGGTCAACAACCTTCGCCTCGAAGGCGTCGACAGCCACATTCCTGACGACGACTAATCGATTGTCAGGGAAATCTCCGGATAACCTTTCAGCGTATTGCTGACGGTGCAGATTTCCTCGGCCACATGGGCGATCTGCTTCTTCTGCTCGTCGTCGAAATCCCCTTCAATACGGAAATCCACGATGAACCGGGTGAGCCGGGATGGGCCTTCATGGGCCTTTTCGCCGCTCACATGCACCCTCACCTCGCTCAGCCTTTCGAGGATGCCGAGCTTGCTTGCGGCGATTCGACCGCTGAGCACTAGGCAGGCGGCAAGCGATGAAAACATCAGGTCGAGCGGGTTGAACCCCGGCTCGGAAGCGCCCGTCACCACTTCCACCTGACCACCCGTCTCACTCGTCACCCGCGGGTGACCGAGGCGCCCGAGCACAGCCGTCGCGCCGATCGGCCGCGTCTTGATTTTCAGTTCGACCATGGGCTTGTCCTTCCCTTGCACATACGAACTTGGAGCGAACCCATAGATAGGCGAGGAATTTCAGGATCGCATCCGCGATATAGCTCGATGTTTTGTCATCGAGCGGCGGATAGCCCCAATCTCTCGGATGCTATTTCATCCGGGCAACAAAAAACCCGCCGAAGCGGGTTTTTATTTTGGTGCGGTCGAGAAGACTCGAACTTCCACGTCTTGCGACACAGCGACCTCAACGCTGCGCGTCTACCAATTCCGCCACGACCGCATCGTGGTAGATGCCGACTTGCGCCGGCGGGGCTGCATGTAGCAAAAGCATTTGGGGTGCACAAGTGCGCCGTGACAGATTTTTGAAGGATAAAAATTGCAAGTGTGAATGCCTATATAAACCGGGCCGAAACCAGGCCCTTGCCGCACCCTTTTGTTTTTGCCAGAAGATTTTCCATGCTCACACGCACCGACCTCAATCTGTCCATGCTGCCGCAAACAGGCTCGCCGCCGGCGCGCTGGCGAATCTCCGATGGGCTAGTCCCCTACAAGGAGGCGGTGGCCGAGATGGAGCGCGAGGTGGCGGCAATCGCCGATGGCCACGCAAACGAGCTCGTCTGGCTGCTCGAACACCCGCCGCTCTATACTGCCGGCACCAGCGCCGATGCCGCCGACCTGATCGAGCCGGACCGGTTTCCGGTGTTTTCCACAGGCCGCGGCGGCGAATACACCTATCATGGTCCCGGCCAGCGCGTCGCCTACGTGATGCTCGACCTCAAACGCCGTCGCCAGGACGTGCGCGCCTATGTTGCGGCCCTCGAGGAACTGATAATCCGTACCCTCGACATGATGAACGTGCGCGGCGAGCGGCGCGAGGATCGCGTCGGCGTCTGGGTGCGCCGGCCGGAAAAACCCCTTCTGCCGGACGGTTCGATGGCGGAGGACAAGATTGCGGCTCTCGGCATACGGCTGCGCCGCTGGGTCAGCTTCCACGGCCTCTCCCTCAATGTCGAGCCTGACCTCTCGCATTTCACCGGCATCGTACCCTGCGGCATCAGTGCCTATGGGGTGACCAGCCTCGTCGATCTCGGCCTTCCGGTGATGATGGCGGATGTGGACATGCGGCTGCGTGAAGCCTTCGAGGAAATTTTCGGGGCCACCGTTTCCGAGACCACCGTGATCTGATCCCGACTTGAACATTGCCGCTCGCTGTGGTTGAAGAACCCGGTTCCTCGAAAGTGCCGGGCATGCCCTCTTCCACACCTGAAAATCCGCTGAAGGGCATGGCCATCATGGCCACCTGCATGGTCATCCTGCCGCTGATGGATGCCATCGCCAAATACATGGCGACCTTCGAGGCGATGTCGCCCGCTCAGGTAACATTCTACCGGTTCTTCTTTCAGCTGGTCTGCATCCTGCCGCTCGCCGTCTTCACCGGGGCTGCCATCTTCCGGCCGAAACGCCCCTGGATGAACCTGCTGCGCGGGGTGCTGCACGCGGCGGCCAGCCTAATGTTCTTCGCGGCGGTCAAATACATGCCCCTCGCCGATGTCTTCGCCATCTATTTCGTCGAACCCTTCATGCTCACCATGATGTCGGCGATCTTCTTGCGGGAAAAGGTCGGCTGGCGGCGGTGGCTGGCGATCGTGGTCGGTTTCAGTGGCGCGATGATTGTCATCCAGCCGAGCTATGCGATCTTCGGCTGGACGGCGCTTCTGCCGGTCGCCTGCGCCTTCCTCTTCACGCTCTACCTCTTTCTCAACCGGGCGATCGGCGAAGCCGATTCGCCGCTCCTCATGCAGACGATGGCGGGCGTCGGGGGAACTTTGTTCATGGCCGCGGCCCTGGTCATCGGGGATAGCACAGGGGCTGCGGATTTTACGCCGTCGCTCCCCGCCTCCTGGCTCGGTCTCGTCCTGCTGATGCTGCTCGGCTCGATCTCGGGCTACATGCATCTGCTCGTGGTGCGCGCCTTCCGGCTGGCGCCGCTTTCGCTGCTTGCACCCTTCCAGTATTTCGAGATCATTTCGGCGACCGTGCTCGGTTACGCCCTGTTCGGTGATTTCCCGACCGCCTCCAAATGGCTCGGCATCGCCGTCATCGTCGCCTCCGGCCTGTTCATCATCTGGCGGGAACGTTCCAGATCGAAACAGGTGGAAACTGTCTGACCGCGATGTTTCCTGGCAGTTAACCGCGCTTCTTTTCTGCCTCTCAACTTCTCTCATTTATCAGCCACATTCAGTTTCATGATGAAACGGAGAAATGAAGATGAGCGGGTTCCGCTTTTCTTTTCCTGCATGTGTCATCGCCGGGAAGGGTCGGATTGTGGCCGACGATATTCTGATGCTGCGCAAATACGCGTTCCCGGATGGCATTTGCTCCTCCGAAGACGCGCTCGCCCTTTTTGCGCTGAATGATTCCTGTCCCGAACAAACTCCCGAATGGTCGACCTATTTCGTCGAAAGCCTGACAGCATATCTCGTGCGCGGCACGGAGCCGCTAGGACGCATCGACGACGCGAAAGCCGGTTGGCTGATGCGCACGATCGCCGCCGACGGCGCCGTCCATTCGGCCCTGGAGCTCGAACTGCTGCTGCATGCCATGGAAGTGGCATCCGAGGTACCGGAAAGTCTGTCGGCCTTCGCGCTCGACCAGATCCGCCTGGCGCTCGAGCCCGGCGCGCGCTGTGCCTACCACGCCGCTCGCCCCGCCTCTCCTGGCATCACCGCCTTTGACCTCACCTATATCTGGCGGGTTCTGCGGGGAGCGACAGAACGTGGCCGGCTGATGCTGTCGCCGGTCGAAGCGCGGGTCCTGCGCGAGATCGACGAACTGGCCGATGCTAAGACCCATCATCCCGCCTGGCGGGAGATCATCGCGGCGGTGACGACATATGAAAGGCCGAAGGAAGTGCTGCGGTCGGGTCCCTGGCTGGTGACCGATGCCGGGCATCGCCTGACGCAAGAGGTGGCGGCCTGACGAACCGCCGGCCGCGCCGCCTTGCACGGCTGCTCGTTCGCATTTTATCGGTTGGCTAAACCGCCTGGAAAATCAATCGGCTTAAAGTGTCCCTGATGATCGGCCGATGGCGAGCCGACAGGCTTCCGAGGTCGATATGACGCCCACTGTCTCCGCCGTCCTGTTGCTGACGATCAATCTCGGTCTGCTCTGGCTGCTGATGGCCGCGCCCGTCGGCCGCCGTACCATCGCGCTGCGCCGGACGCTTGACATCACTCCTGAGCGCCTGTGGCACGCTTTTCACCCCGGCGGCGAGGAAGCGAGCTGGAATCCTTCGATCCTCTCCTCAGGGACGGAAAAGAGCCGCGGCGGGATAGAGATCGCCTACAGCCATCCCGATCGCCACGGTGCGCCGATCCGGCGGGTCTTCAGGGTCGAGGAAACTATCGATAGTGCCCGGCTCAGCTACGAGAGCCGTGCACGCGTCGTCGACGACACCGCGCTCGACATTTCCTTCTGGCGCAATTTCGAGGAATACCGTGCCGTGTCGCCTTCACCCGGCGGCTCCACGGTCACCCTCGCCCAGACCGACGACTATCGCGGCTTCGCCGTCTACCTGTTTCGCTATTTCATGATCCGCCGCGAGCTTTCGTCGCTGACTGCCTGGATGAAAAACGGCCGGCCGAAAACAGGCGGCATGATCGAACATCCGGTTGTCCAGATCGTCCTGGCGCTCCTCTCGACGCTGCTGCTCTGGCCCTTTTTCGGGCTCACAGCGGCGGGCCTGACGATTTCCATAATCCTGACCCTGGTCATCGTGCTGCATGAACTCGGGCACATGGCGGCCTATCGCGCCTTCGGGCATGAACGGGTCAGGATGATCTTCGTGCCGTTTCTCGGAGGCATCGCCATCGGCGGTCGGCCCTACAACAGCCGCTTCGAAGTCGCCACATGCGCGCTCATGGGCGCAGGCATGTCGGCCTTCCTCGTACCGGTGGTGATTTCCGTCCACGACCTTTCGACGACCCACCTATTGTCCTCGTCCCTGCGTGAGCCGGCTCTGGTCTTCCTGCTAATATTAGGGGCCTTCAACCTCCTCAATCTCCTGCCGATGTCCCAGTTCGACGGCGGCCGGGTGCTGAGGCAGATCTTTCCGACCCGCAGCCTGCTCGTCGCCGGCAGTTTCGGAATCACGCTTCTGATGCTCTGGGTCGGTAACCGGATCGGCCTGTCGTCGACCGCCCTGATCGCGGCACTTGCCGTCTTCACGCTGATGAGCCTGATGGGCATTTCGTCCGCCAAGCCGCGCGAAAGCCTCGACCCCATGCATCCGGGGGAGCGGCTGATGGCGGGGCTCGGCCTCTATGCGGCGGTCGCCATCCATTCGCACGGTATCGTCTACGCCTGCGACCGCCTTTTCGGTTGATCACCCACGTTTGATATCACCTGCAATCGACGTCTCCGCCCATTGACATCAACCCGCCAAGCGGCTCAAAAGGTTACATGAAAAGCGAAAACCCCACATTGCCGTCCGGCTATTCCGCGGTCCCTCCGGGCAAGATCGCCACCGTCGTGACCTGCCTCGAAATGTTCGAGAAGCCGCGCAGGAAAACCGCTACGGCGCCGGACACGCTCACCCTGGAACGCTGGCAGTCTCCTGCTCCCGACGAATACCGCGCGCTGTACCGCGCGGTCGGCGAGAACTGGATGTGGGTCTCGCGGCTGGTCATGAGCGACGACAAGCTTTCGTCGGTCCTCGACAACCCGCAGGTCGAGATTTACGTGCTTCTCGACGGCGGCCGCCGCATCGGCCTCCTGGAACTGGATTTCCGTCAGCAGGGCGAATGCGAACTCGTCTACTTCGGTCTCGTCGCAGGTGCGATCGGCAAGGGCGCCGGTCGCTTCTTGATGAACTGGGCGATCGAGAGGGCCTGGGCGCATCCGATCCGCCGTTTCTGGGTGCATACCTGTCACCTCGACCACCCGGCCGCCATGCAGTTCTACCAGCGGTCGGGGTTCACGCCCTACGCCCTGATGGTCGAAGTGCTCGACGATCCGCGCTTGACCGGCCTGGCGCCGCGCACGACCTCGCCGCACGTGCCCCTGGTCGGTCCTTGATCCGCTCACCGAAATACGACGGCGAACGGCTCGTTCCGGCTTGAGCCGGCCCCCTCGCCTGTGCCAAGGTCGCGCCGAATCTTAAAGCCTCAAGGGAGAACATCATGGATGTCCGCGCCGCCGTCGCCGTTCAGGCTGGCAAACCGCTCGAAGTCATGACCGTACAGCTCGAGGGGCCCCGCGCCGGCGAAGTGCTGATCGAGGTGAAGGCGACCGGCATCTGCCATACCGATGATTTCACCCTGTCCGGCGCCGATCCGGAAGGCCTCTTCCCGGCGATCCTCGGCCATGAGGGTGCCGGCATCGTCGTCGACGTCGGCCCCGGCGTCACCTCGGTCAGGAAGGGCGACCACGTCATTCCGCTTTATACGCCGGAATGCCGCGAATGCCCGTCGTGCCTGTCGCGCAAGACCAATCTCTGCACCGCCATCCGTTCGACCCAAGGCCAGGGGCTGATGCCCGACGGCACCTCGCGCTTCTCGATCGGCAAGGACAAGATCCATCACTATATGGGCTGCTCGACCTTTGCGAATTACACGGTCCTTCCGGAAATCGCGGTCGCCAAGATCAACCCGGACGCCCCCTTCGACAAGGTCTGCTACATAGGCTGTGGCGTGACGACGGGCATCGGCGCCGTCATCAACACCGCCAAGGTGGAGATCGGCGCCACCGCCATCGTCTTCGGCCTCGGCGGCATCGGTTTGAACGTCATCCAGGGCTTGCGGCTGGCTGGCGCCGACATGATCATCGGCGTTGATCTGAACAACGACAAGAAGGCCTGGGGCGAACGCTTCGGCATGACCCATTTCGTCAATCCGAAGGAAGTCGACGGCGACATCGTTCCTTACCTCGTCAATCTGACGAAGCGCGGCGCCGACCAGATCGGCGGAGCCGACTATACGTTCGACTGCACCGGCAACACCAGGGTCATGCGCCAGGCGCTCGAAGCTTCGCATCGCGGCTGGGGCAAGTCGGTGGTAATAGGCGTTGCCGGCGCCGGCCAGGAAATCTCCACCCGTCCCTTCCAGCTCGTCACCGGTCGCACCTGGATGGGCACGGCCTTCGGCGGCGCCCGCGGCCGCACCGACGTTCCGAAGATCGTCGACTGGTATATGGAGGGCAAGATCGAAATCGATCCGATGATCACCCACACCATGCCGCTCGAGGACATCAACAAGGGTTTTGAGCTGATGCATGGCGGCGAATCGATTCGCAGCGTAGTGATCTACTGAGCGAAGTTCCAAAACGTTCCGGAACTCGCTCCGATACTGCGAATAGATCTAGGATTTAACTCCGTTTAATGTGAGGGACGCAGAAGATGTACAAATTTGAAATCTACCAGGACAAGGCTGGGGAATACCGTTTTCGCTTCAAGGCTTCGAATGGCCAGTCGATGTTCTCTTCGGAAGGGTATTCGGCCAAGGCTTCCGCCGTTTCGGCCATAGAATCGATCAAGAAAAACGTACCCGGCGCAGCAGTCGACGACCAGACCACTGCCGTCGCCTGAAGCATATCCTGCGCGTAGCCCGCTGGGGCGGGCTACGCTGCCTCCCATTGTGCGGGAGGTCGCCGGATTGGACCTGAGTATCCATCCATGATCTACGTCGACGCCGATGCCTGTCCGGTCAAGCCGGAGGTCCTGAAAGTCGCTGAACGCCACGGCATCGAGGTGACCTTCGTCGCCAATTCCGGCCTTCGCCCCTCTCGTGATCCGATGGTCCACAACGTCATCGTGTCGGCCGGTTTCGATGCCGCCGACAACTGGATCGCCGAGCGCGCCGGACCCGCCGATATCGTCATTACCGCCGACGTGCCGCTGGCGGTACGCTGCGTAGCATCGGGCGCGCTGGTCACCGGTCCGACCGGCCGCATCTTTGACGAGACCAATATCGGCATGGCGAGCGCCATGCGCGACCTTGGGGCGCATCTGCGCGAGACCGGCGAAAGCAAGGGCTACAACGCCGCCTTTTCCCCACGCGACCGTTCGAAATTCCTGGAAACGCTGGACAGGCTCTGCCGCCGTTCCAAATCAGCCACGTGAGCGATCGGAAACCCGGATGCCGAGCCCCTGGCGCAGATTGACCTATCACCGGCACGGGCCGTTCTTCGCCGGCACCATCGCTTCGCTGGTCTGTTTGCCGTTCCTGCTCCTCTACATGCCGGAACTCGCGCCCGGCATTGCGGTCGTCGTCTTCTTCCTGATCTATCTTGTCATGATGGCCACGCGCATCAGCAAGCTCGACGGCCCCACGTTGAGAGACAAGGGGCAGAACGACGACGAACCGGCGCCCGTCATCCTCGCCGTGACCTTGCTTGCCGTTGCCGCCGCCATTGTTTCGCTGTTCGAGGCCTTGAACCGCTCGCAGCCCGCGGGTGCTGCCTCCGTGTCGCTTGCCTTCGCATCCGTCGTGCTCGGCTGGCTGACGATCCACACCATGTTCGCCATGCACTATGCCCATCGCTTCTGGCGGCCGGAGGAACAGGCGGAGAAGAACGAAGCGAAGCGCGGCGGCCTCGATTTTCCCGAAACCGACGAGCCCGGCGCCTACGATTTCCTCTATTTCTCGTTCGTCATCGGCATGACCGCCCAGACTTCGGACGTCCAGATCACCACGACCGGCATGCGCCGCATCAACCTTCTGCATGCGGTCGTGTCCTTCTTTTTCAACACCGTCCTTGTCGCCGCGGCCGTCAACGCCGTCGTGTCGATGGGCAACTGATATTTTTCGAGGAGCACCGATGAAGGTCCTTTCCCAGAACACTGCCTTCGGCGGCATGCAGGGCGTGTTCATGCACGATTCCGAAGCCTGCAAATGCGAGATGACTTTCGCCGTCTTCGTGCCGCCCCAGGCGATCAAGGAGCCCTGCCCGGTTGTCTGGTATCTCTCAGGCCTCACCTGCACCCATGCCAACGTCATGGAAAAGGGCGAATACAGGCGGATGGCCGCGGAACTCGGCCTGATCGTCATCTGCCCGGATACCAGCCCGCGCGGCAATGACGTGCCGGACGAGCTCACCAACTGGCAGATGGGCAAGGGCGCCGGATTCTATCTCGATGCGACGGAAAAGCCGTGGGCCGAAAACTATCAGATGTACGCCTACATCACCGAGGAACTGCCGAACTTCGTCAGCCAGCATTTCCGCATGGACATGGACCGCCAGGGGATTTTCGGCCATTCCATGGGCGGTCATGGCGCGATGACGATCGCGCTTCGGAACCCCGATCGCTTCAGGAGCTGCTCCGCCTTCGCGCCGATCGTCGAGCCCTCGACCGCCGACTGGTCGGCGCCGGCCTTCGAGAAATATCTGGGCGCCGATCGCTCCACCTGGCGGCAATATGACGCCTGCGCCCTGGTCGAGGACGGCGCGCGCTTTCCGGAATTCCTGATCGACCAGGGCAAGGCCGACGGCTTCCTCGAAAGCGGCCTGCGTCCCTGGCTGTTCGAGGAAGCGGCCAAGGGAGCGGATATCGACGTGACGCTGCGGATGCACGAGCGCTACGACCACTCGTATTATTTCATCTCGACCTTCATGGACGACCATCTCCGCTGGCACGCGGAACGGCTGGGCTAAATCTCACGGAAACAGCGCGGTCGCCATCGTTGGACGGCGCTGACCGTCGAGGCGGAATTCGCTGGAGATGCGGTCGGCGATCTTTTCGGCGAGGTCGCGGTCCGCGGTGTCGCCGTCCAGCAGGTAGATCGACGTCTTGAACGTTCCCCTGGCGATCGGTTCGCCGCTGTTGACCGAAATCGCCTGCACCGTCACCTTCGCCTCATGCCGGCTGCCGATCAGCATGGGCATATGCGACATCTCTTCGATGCGTACCGAGATGATCGTCCGCGGCAGGGCGATCGACCTGACGGTTGCGCGGATCGCCTCGTCGACCAGCATGTCGGTGGCGATCACCAATCCCTTCGGGACATCCGGCCGCGCGGTCACGAAGGCGCCGCGTACGTCATAGAGAAGTTTCTCCTGCGCCGTGTTTGCCTGTTCCAGACGGAACGACATCAGCGGCAGGGCCATCAAAGCGATAAGACAGAAACGAGACAGACGACGAAACATGAAGGGACCCGCAAGACGGCACCTTCAGATGTTCCAACGAACACGGTTAGAGAACGATTAAGCCGAGGGCTTCAAGGCAAGAAAAGTTTCGGTCGCCGCCCGCATTTCCTCGAGCCGCTTGGCGCGGCGATGTTCAGCCTCCGCGTCCGTGCCCCAATGTTCGTTCGTCCAGTCCTCGTCGAGATGGGCGAGCGTCCAGGCCTCGTCGGCGGTGAGCCGGCCTTCCGCGAAGGCAAGCGCCAGGATCGCCGAACCGGTCAGCGTCGTCACCGTGTGCAGCACGGCGAGTTCGATCGGCGTATCGTATTTCTTCAGCGTTACCGCAAAGGCGGCGGTCGCTTCCTTCGGCTGCTCTTGGGGCATCACGCCCTCGACCAGGATGAAGCGGGCGCCGAGTTCGTTCGCGGCCCAGTCGACGACCGGGTCCCATTGTTCGCTCTGGCGGGCGACCAGGTTTTCCGGTCCTTCGGCGCGGTAGCAGAGCAGGTCGCTCGAAGAGAAGCGCAGGATATCCTCGAACACTGCCTGCGGGTCGGTGGCGATGCCGTCGATCGCGGTGTTGACGAGGCGCGTCACCGGCATGGTGCCGGGATCGATGACATCCACCTGGCTTGCCCATTCGTCGCGGATCAGTTCGGCAAGCCATGCCGTTGGCGCGACGAGCCCGTTCTTGGCCGGCGTCCTGATCGGCCGGCCATCGAGATGGATGGCATGGCCACCCTCACCCTCGGCAACCGATACTTCTTTGTAGAAGCGCTTCGGCAGCGGCTTGTGCATCTGGATCTGCGCCCGCCGCGTCGGGTCCGGATGGCTCAGCGCTTCGGATGGATCGGGAAACATGTCACGCATGGAAATAAAACCTCAGCCGATATGGCTCAGCAACTCGCTCGGATGATGGATGATCGCGTCGGCTCCGGCCTTGTTCAGCTCGTCCACCGAGGCGTAACCCCAGGCGACGCCGATCGCCGTGGCGCCGGCCGCCTTCGCCATCTGCATATCGTAAATGGCATCGCCGATGACAAGAGTGTCGGAAGGTTTCATGCCGGTCTCGTCGCAGCATTCGGTCACCATCGCCGGATGCGGCTTCGAGGGGCAGTCGTCGGCGGTGCGCGACACCATGAAATACTTGTCGAACCCGTGTGTCTCCACGACCAGCTTCAAGCCGCGCCGCGATTTGCCGGTCACCGCGCCGATCAGCAGGTCCTCACGCGGACCGATCGCGTCGATCAGCTCGCGAATCCCCTCGAACAAAGGCTCCTTGAAGCCGAGATCCTGGCGCACGACGGCAAACAGCGTCTTGTAATAGGCCATCATCTCGACGGCTTCTTCGTCCGCATGCGGCTTGCCCTGCATCCGGGCGATCGCGATGTCGAGCGTCAGCCCGATGATCGCCTTGGTGTCTTCCACCTTCGGTTCCGGCTTGTCGAAATGGGCGAAGGTGCGGCGCATGGTTTCGTGGATCAGGTTCGCGCTGTCGACCAGCGTGCCGTCGCAATCGAAAAGGACCAATTTCATTCTTCGTCGTCCCTGCGGCCGTTTTCCATGTCGAAGCCGAGAAGGTTCCAGCTCTGGACCATATGCGGCGGCAGAGGTGCCGTGACCTTCAGGCGTCCGCCGTTCGGATGCGGAATGTCGATATGGCGCGCGTGGAGATGCAGCTTCTTCTGGATGCCGCCGGGAAAATCCCAGTTGTGATCGTCGTCGAAATATTTCGGGTCGCCGATGATCGGATGGCCGATATGCAGCGCATGGACGCGCAGCTGGTGGGTGCGGCCGGTATAGGGTTCCATCTCCATCCAGCAGAGCGTCTGCGCCGCCATTTCCAGCACCCGGTAATAGGACACCGCGTGGTCGGCGCCGTCCTCGCCATGCCGGGCGATCCGCATGCGGTCGCCATCCGGCGTCTGTTCCTTCACCAGCCAGGTGGAGATCTTGTCCTCGTGCTTGCGCGGCACGCCCTTGACCAGCGCCCAATAGGTCTTCTTGGTATCACGCTCGCGGAAGGCGGCGGTCAGCTTCTGGGCAGCACCGCGGGTGCGGGCGATCACCAGCACGCCCGACGTGTCGCGGTCGAGCCGGTGCACGAGCCGCGGCTTTTCGCCCTTCGGGCTGATCCAGCTGTCGAGCATCTGGTCGATATGGCGTGCGACGCCCGATCCGCCCTGCACCGCAAGGCCGGCCGGCTTGTTGAGCACGATGACCTTCTCGTCCTCGTGCAGGACCATGCGCGACAGCAGTTCGAAATCGCTGGAATGCTTGAGATCCTTGCCGGCGATCGGACCCGTCTTCTTCGCATCCACGTCCAAAGGCGGAATGCGCACCGTCTGTCCCGGCTGTACGCGGGCGTCGGATTTCACCCGTCCCCCGTCGACCCGCACCTGTCCGGAGCGCAGCAGTTTCTGGAGCGGCCCGAAGCCGAGGCCCGGGTAGTGGATCTTGAACCAGCGGTCGAGACGCATTCCCGCTTCGTCCGCTTCGACGCGGATATGCTCGATGCCTGCCATCAAAGCTCTTTCATATTTATGTGTGGGCCGGCGGCCCTTTGCCCGGTCTTTAGAGCATTGCCCGCCCGAGCGCCAGTCCGGCGAAAACCGCACCGAGCGAGATTGCAACGCTCGCGACGATATAGGTGACGCCCACCATGGTCGCGCCCCGCTCCAACAGCGACACGACATCCAGCGAAAAGGCCGAGAACGTCGTGAAGCCGCCGAGAAAGCCGGTGATGATCAGCAACCGCAGCTCGGGCGACGCGTCGAACCGTCGGACGATGAGCTCGGCCAGAAAGCCGATCGCGAACGAGCCGGCGATATTGACGGCAAGCGTCCCCCACGGAAACGCCGGCCCCCACAGGCGCAACGCCCATAGCCCGACGAGATAGCGGCAGACGGAGCCGATCGCTCCGCCGATGGCGACGAGAAGCATGTTGGTCATCGAGCTCTCTCTAGGACAGAAACGAGAATCGTCAAATCGATAAAATGCCGGCGTTTTGTTTAAAGGGGAACAAATCAGGGCCGCCGTAATTATCATATTCTGAGAAAAGAGAGTGATAGGCGACATGACACTACTAGTCAGCATATCAGCAAGCACCGCCGCACTCGCGATCGAGGCGCTGAAGCCCGGCCGGCGCATCTCGGCCAAGGATCAGGTTAGGGACATCAAGGCCGATGCGGACCGAAACCAGCGCCGCGCCGAAAACGCCGGCGACCCCGGCGATACCGAATTCATGATCCCGGCCACCACCGTCTCGCTCGACATGCTTACCGCCGACCAGAAGCCGCGCCAGCAGGTCACCTACAGCCAGGTCGAATCGGCCTATCGCGATCTGGAAGATTGATATTACCCGGCGGGCCCTCAGGCCGCCACGCACCGGATATTCTCCCGCCCGCTCCCCGAGCGGGCTTTTGCGTTCCGGTGGTAGTCGATGAAATCGGCGGCCGGCAGCGGTTTCGAGAACAGCCAGCCCTGGCCAAACTGCACGTCGTGAGCCTTCAGATAGTCCGCCTGCTCCTGCGTCTCCACGCCTTCGGCGACGATCTGAAGGTCGAGCGTCTTCGCCATCTCGATGATATGGCCGGTGACCGAACTGGTGGCGCTGTTGCGGCCGATCGTGTCGACGAAGGACTTGTCGATCTTGAGCGCATCCATCGGCAGGCCCTGCAGGTATTGCAGGCTGGAATATCCCGTGCCGAAATCGTCGATCGCTACCGAGTGGCCTCTTTGCCGAGCCTCAGTCAATGTCGTCCGCGCCGCCTCGATGTCGATGAAGCCGCGTTCGGTCGCCTCCAGCCAGATCTGCCCTGCAGCTATCCCGGTCTTTGCGAGTTTCTCATCAAGCACGCCGAGGATGCGCCCGGAGGTAACATCGGCGGCGGAAAGGTTGACGGCGATATGCAGCGAACCTTCCGCCCTGAGCAGTCCTCCGAGATCGGCAATGATCGCTTCGATGACCTGGTCGGTGATCGGCAGAATGAGCCCGCTCTCCTCGGCGAGCGGAATGAACAGGTCCGGCCGCACCAGCGATCCATCCGGCCGCCGCCAGCGCACCAGCGCCTCGGCGCCGACGCAGACGCCGGTCTTGAGCTCGATGATCGGCTGGTAATGGACGATGAATTCGCGCTTGCGCACTGCGATCGCCAACTCGCCGAGCGGTGAAAGCCTTTTCTTGGACAGCCACACCACCACGCCGACAATGAAGATGGCGACGAAGGCACCAACCGGCAGCAGCAGGAGCTGTTCTTCGCGCAGCCGGCCGGTCAGGTTGGAACGCGGCTCCATGGCGATCGCGATCAGCCCCTTGTCGTGTGCCGCCGCATAGAGCGCCGAGGAGGTCATGCCGTTCTTGGGCTCGTCGATCAGGGCGTTGACGAGATCCGTTTCCGGGGAATTGAGTTCGTTGATCAGCATGCCCTGCCGGTTGGCGAGCGCCAGCGAGATGTCGGGGTCCACCAGGATATCGACGAAACGGGCCGGATCGACCAGCACGTTATACGGGCCGTAATGGAGCGCCATCATCGGGTTGCCCATGCTGACCGCCGGCTGCACGCGGGTGGCCACTTCCACGCCGTCGGGCGTCATGTAGTCGATCCACGGCCTGTCGACCATGCGCTCCTCGATCCCCCAGGAGGTGCATTTCAACAGGCCGTTCTCGAAATAACCGACTTCCTTGACCGAGGGCGTATTGAAGGCGATCACCCGCATCCGGGCGATGTGCTGCTCCGAACAGGGCACCAGGCGCGGATAGGCAAGCGAATCGAGCGCCGCCCGTGCATCCTCGAACGTTCGGCTCGCGCGCAGGATCGTCTGCTCGGCGATCCGCTCAAGATTGTTCTGCTGTTTCTCGACCGTGATGATCCACGAAATGTAGACCATCGCGGCAATCGGAATGATTGCTCCGAGCAGGCCGAGGAAAATGGCCGCCGCAATCACCCGAGAACGTCGCAGTTCCATTGCCGAAACCTTTGATGAGAGGTCTTGGGCGATATTCATCGCGGACTTCTGTTAAGATTTCTTGATGCAACTCGATCAGGTTGTATCGAAGCAACCTCTAAAAGCCCGAAGGTTGCGTTCCGCCCGTGCAAGTCGGGCAGAATGGACATCTCCGCCCGGCAAGCCCGGAGAGGATTTTTAGGCCCGGTGCCCTGCAAAACGCAGCGGAAGCCCATCGAAAGCCTTGATCTCCTTCAGCACGAAGGTCGTCTGCATTTCCTTGATGCGCGGCAACCGCCGCAGCGTCGACATGGCGAAATCCGCATAGGCGTCGAGATCGGGTGAGACAACCTGGAGCAGGAAATCCGCGTCGCCCGCGATGCTGTAACAGGCCACCACCTCGTCCAGCCCGATCACCTCCGCCGCGAACGCTTCCGCTTCTTCCTCGCTATGGCTGTCGATCTTGACGCGGATGAAGGCAAGTACGCCGAGACCGATCGCCTTTCGGTTCAGCACCGCCTTGTATCCCTGGATGACGCCCGTCTCCTCCAGATGCCGCACGCGCCGCCAGCTCGGAGATGTCGAAAGCCCGATCCTGTCCGCGAGCGCCTGATTGGTCAGGCGGCCGTCGTCCTGCAACGCTTCCAGAATTCGTATATCCGCCGGCTCGATGTCGTTCTCCATCAAGTTCTACCTATATTTCCATCTAAGTGGGTAGATCCTACCGTAAAGTCCGGAAAGGGAGAAGTAAAAGGCAGGATCGACCGGACGATGGGGTGTAATCTGCAGATCCCCTTCCATGAATGGATATCCTGCCTGCCCATGACCGACGACACCCGCATCGCCATCATCGTCAACCCTACCCTGCCGCTCGGCCTCCTTGCCAACACGGCCGGCGCCATCTCGATCGGCCTCGGCGCTCGTGTGCCCGCGCTCGCGGCTCGCCGGCTGACCGATCGCCAGGGTCGCACGATCGATATCAGTTCTTCCCTGCCGGTACCGATCCTGCAGGCGCAGGCGGAGACGATCCGATCCCTGATGTTGAAAGCCATGGAGCAGATCCAGAACCGCGCCGTCGTGCCCTTTCCGGCTTTCGCCAGATCGCTGCACGATTACCGCGACTACGAGGCGGCCTTCCCCGATCGCGATCTCGCGGAAGAGGAGATCGACGGGCTCGGCCTCGCCGGGCCTTCGAAATGGATAAAATCGCTGACCGGCAGCCTGAAACTGCTGCGCTAGAGACAAAAGAGCCCGCTCCGGGGAGCGGGCTCCATCGAATTTACTTGTGCATGTGGCCGCCCGGCCCCGCCGCCTCGACCGGCAGCGTGATGTCGACCTTGCCGGCCTTCTCGAAGGTCAGGGTCACCGGGACTTGGCCGCCCTGCTTGAAGGGTTCCTTGACCTTGATGAACATCAGATGCAGTCCGCCGGGCGTCAATTCGACGGTCTTGCCCGCCGGGATGGCAATCCCGGTATCGAGCTTGCGCATTTTCATCACCTCGCCCTGCATCGCCATCTCGTGCAACTCCACGGTGCCCGAGGCCGGCGACGAGACCGAAACCAGCATGTCGTCGGACTTGCCGCTGTTCTTGATGGTGAGATAACCGCCGCCAACCGGCTGACCGGGCAGCATCGCCTTGGTGAAGGCGCTGGTGATTTCGAGGTGGGCGACCTTGGCCGGGGCATCTTGAGCGGCCGTAGCTCCCGCAATGATAATGCCGGTCGCAGCAAAAATGCCGAGGAAAGCGAGTTTGGTGAAAGTCTTCATGGAATATCCCCATACGGTGACAGCATCCGTGCCGGTCAACCGCGATTGATCTGAGAGCGTCGAAACATCAGATCGAGATCGGGGGCGCGCGGGATTTCGGCCGGGCGACGGCACTCCTGCCGAGCAGTCGGGAAAACTGGCGCAGCGGGTTGGCAAGCGAGGCGCGCTCGCGGCCAGGCCAGGTTTCATCTCTCGGCGGCGGCAGGATGACCGATGCGGAGAGCAGGCAGACTTCGCAGAGCGGCTTTGCCGCCGGCATCTGATGGCCGTGGTCGCCTTCCGAGCAGATGTCGGCAAAGGTGCCGTCCGGCAGCCGATAGGCCTCGCTGTAGGAATCGAGCGGCGCCGAAGCCTCCACCGGTTGATGGGCAAATCCCAGCAAAAGCAGCAGCATCGCGCAGAAAATGCGCGTGGAGGTCGCCGCCGTGTTGAGCCGTGCAGTCATCGTCTCGCCTGTTCGAATGCCTGCCGGAATAACCCAAATCGCGGCAAAGCGCAAAAGCCCTTTTTGCCGCGGTTTTTTCAATCATTTCGCCAGCCGTTGCATTAGGTCAAATCGCGTTTGCTGCGTTGCGACAAAAATAGTGTTTCGTGCGACATGGAGGGCTTGCCAAATGGCGATCGAGGCCGATAATACCGCCCAGACTCGCTGGGAGAAGCCGCTTAGATGCGGTGCCGAAGGAGCAACCGCCCCGGAAACTCTCAGGCAAAAGGACCAGCAGTCGACCGACAGGAACTCTGGAGAGAAGCCCGAAGAGGGCTCGCCGAAGGGATAACAATCTCAGGCGCCAAAGACAGAGGGGGCTCATAAACCGGTGCGTCACTGCGCCTGAATCTGAGCCGGCGCTTGAAATGCGCCAACCCTGGAGGCGTCCTTGGACGATCAAACCGTTCTCAAGACCACCCCGCTTCATGCCCTCCATCTGTCGCTCGGCGCCAGGATGGTGCCCTTTGCCGGTTACGACATGCCCGTGCAATATCCGGCCGGCGTGCTGAAAGAACATCTGCACACCCGCACCGCCGCCGGCCTTTTCGACGTCTCCCATATGGGCCAGGTCGTCATCCGCGCGAAATCCGGCGCTTACGAGGATGCAGCACTTGCGCTCGAAACCCTGGTGCCGGTCGATATCCTCGGCCTGAAACCCGGCCGCCAGCGCTACGGCTTCTTCACCGACGACAACGGCGGTATCCTCGACGATCTGATGATCACCAATCGCGGCGATCACCTGTTCGTCGTCGTCAACGCCTCCTGCAAGGACGCCGACCTCGCCCACCTGCAGGCGCACCTGACCAATTGCGACGTCGAACTCCTCGAAGACCGCGCGCTCATCGCCCTCCAGGGGCCGCGCGCCGAGGGCGCACTGGCGGCTCTCTGGCCGGATGTCACCTCCATGAAGTTCATGGACGTCCGCGACGCGTCCCTGCACGACGTCGAATGCATCATCTCCCGCTCCGGTTATTCCGGCGAGGACGGGTTCGAGATTTCGGTTCCGGCAGATCAGGCCGAACAGATCGCCAAGGCGCTGCTCGAAGACCTGCACTGCCAGCCGATCGGCCTCGGCGCCCGCGATTCGCTTCGCCTCGAAGCCGGCCTCTGCCTCTATGGCAACGACATCGACACGACCACCTCGCCGATCGAGGCCGCGCTCGAATGGGCGATCCAGAAGCCCCGCCGCGCTGGCGGCGTCCGCGCCGGCGGCTTTCCGGGTGCGGCCCGCATCCTCGATGAACTGGCGAACGGCACGACCCGCCGCCGTGTCGGCCTGAAGCCGGAAGGCAAGGCGCCCGTCCGCTCCCACGCCAAGCTCTATGCCGATGCGGAAGGACGGATCGAACTCGGCGAAGTCACCTCCGGCACCTTCGGCCCCTCGGTCGAGGGCCCGGTCGCCATGGGCTACGTGCCGACCCGCTTTGCCGAACCCGGCTGCCAGATTTTTGCGGAGGTGCGTGGCAAATACCTACCCCTCACCGTCGCCGCACTCCCCTTCATCACCCCCACCTACAAACGATAATCCTCCGGAGAGAACCATGCTGAAATTCACCGCCGAACACGAATGGCTGAAGCTCGAAGACGGTATCGCGACCGTCGGCATCACCTCCCACGCTGCCGAGCAGCTCGGCGACCTCGTTTTCGTGGAACTGCCGGAAGTGGGCGCCGAACTGACCAAGGACGGCAATGCCGCGACCGTCGAGAGCGTCAAGGCCGCCTCCGACGTCTATTGTCCGCTGGATGGCGAAGTCACCGAGGTCAACCAGGCGATCGTTGACGATCCCTCGATCGTCAATTCCGATCCTCAAGGAGCAGGCTGGTTCTTCAAGCTGAAGCTCAAGACCGCCTCCGACGCCGACGCGCTGCTCGACGAGGCCGCCTACCAGGAACTGATCGCATGACCACCGACAGCACCGATTTCCATTTCACCGACTATCAGCCCTACGATTTCGCCAACCGCCGCCATATCGGCCCCTCGCCGGCCGAGATGGCCGAGATGCTGAAGGTCGTCGGCTACAAAAGTCTCGACGCCCTGATCGACGCCACAGTGCCGGCCTCGATCCGCCAGACGACCCCGCTTGCCTGGGGTCCGGCGTTGACCGAACGCGAGGCGCTCGACAAGCTGCGCGATACCGCCAACCGCAACAAGGCGCTCGTCTCGCTGATCGGCCAGGGCTATTACGGCACCATCACCCCGCCGGTCATCCAGCGCAACATTCTGGAAAACCCGGCCTGGTACACGGCCTACACACCCTACCAGCCGGAAATTTCGCAAGGGCGCCTCGAAGCGCTGCTCAATTTCCAGACGATGATCTGCGACCTGACCGGCCTCGACGTCGCCAATGCCTCGCTGCTCGACGAGGCGACCGCCGCTGCCGAAGCCATGGCGCTTTGCCAGCGCCAGGCAAAGTCCAAGGCGACAGCCTTCTTCGTCGATGCCGCCTGCCATCCGCAGACGATCGCGCTGATCGAAACCCGCGCCGCCCCGCTCGGCTGGAGCGTCGTCATCGGCGATCCGATGACCGATCTCGACCCGGTCGACGTGTTCGGCGCGATCTTCCAGTATCCCGGCACCAACGGCCATGTCCGCGATTTCACCGGCCTGATCTCCCGCCTGCACCAGACCGGCGCGGTCGCCGCCGTCGCCGCCGATCCGCTGGCGCTGACGCTGCTCAAGTCCCCCGGCGAAATGGGCGCCGACATCGCCATAGGCTCCTCGCAGCGCTTCGGCGTGCCGGTCGGTTACGGCGGTCCGCACGCGGCCTATATGGCGGTCAAGGACGCCCACAAGCGCGCCATGCCCGGCCGCCTGGTCGGAGTTTCGGTCGACAGCCGCGGCAACCGCGCCTATCGCCTGTCGCTGCAGACCCGCGAACAGCATATCCGTCGCGAAAAGGCGACCTCGAACATCTGCACCGCCCAGGTCCTGCTCGCGGTCATGGCCTCCATGTACGGCGTCTTCCACGGGCCGGACGGGTTGAAGGCCATCGCACAGCAGGTCCACCGCAAGGCCGTGCTGATGGCCAAGGGCCTCGAAAAGCTCGGCTACACCATCGAGCCCGACACCTTCTTCGACACGATCACCGTCGAGGTTGGCCATATGCAGGGCCTGATCATGCGCGCCGCTGTCGCCGAAGGCGTCAACCTGCGCCAGGTCGGCGAAACCCGCATCGGCATGTCGCTCGACGAGCGCACCCGGCCTGCCACCCTCGAAGCCGTCTGGCGTGCCTTCGGCGGCAATTTCAAGGTTTCGGATTTCGAGCCCACCTGGCGCCTGCCGACTGCGCTGCTGCGCAAATCCGATTACATGACCCACCCGATCTTCCATATGAACCGCGCCGAAAGCGAGATGACCCGCTATATCCGCCGGCTTTCGGACCGGGACCTGGCGCTCGACCGGGCGATGATCCCGCTCGGCTCCTGCACCATGAAACTCAATGCCACGGCCGAAATGCTGCCGATCACCTGGCCGGAATTTGCCGACATCCACCCCTTCGTGCCGGCGGACCAGGCGCTCGGCTACAAGGAGATGATCGACGATCTGTCGCAAAAGCTCTGCCAGATCACCGGCTACGACGCCTTCTCGCTGCAACCGAATTCCGGCGCGCAGGGCGAATATGCGGGCCTCTTGACCATCCGCAACTACCACATCGCCAATGGCGACACCCATCGCGACGTCTGCCTCATCCCGACGTCCGCGCACGGCACCAACCCGGCGTCCGCCCAGATGGTCGGCATGAAGGTGGTCGTCGTCAAGGTCCGCGACAATGGTGATATCGACCTCGACGACTTTCGCGCCAAGGCCGAACAGCATGCCGCAGACCTCTCGGCCTGCATGATCACCTACCCCTCGACCCACGGCGTCTTCGAGGAAACCGTGCGCGAAATCTGCGAGATCACGCACAAGCATGGCGGCCAAGTCTATCTCGACGGCGCCAACATGAACGCCATGGTCGGCCTCTCCCGCCCCGGCGACATCGGCTCCGACGTCTCCCACCTCAACCTGCACAAGACCTTCTGCATCCCGCATGGCGGCGGCGGTCCCGGCATGGGCCCGATCGGCGTCAAGTCGCATCTGGCGGCACACCTCCCCGGCCATCCGGCGACGGACGGCCGTGAGGGTGCCGTCTCGGCGGCCCCCTTCGGCTCCCCGTCGATCCTGCCGATCTCCTGGTCCTATTGCCTGATGATGGGCGGCGAAGGCCTCACCCAGGCGACCAAGGTGGCGATCCTCAACGCCAACTATATCGCCGCACGGCTGAAGGGCGCCTATGACGTGCTCTACAAGTCGCAGGCCGGCCGCGTCGCGCACGAATGCATCATCGACACGCGCCCGCTCAACGTCTCGGCCGGCGTCAGCGTCGACGACGTCGCAAAACGCCTGATCGACTGCGGTTTCCATGCCCCAACCATGAGCTGGCCGGTCGCCGGAACACTGATGATCGAGCCGACCGAAAGCGAGACCAAGGCCGAGATCGACCGGTTTTGCGATGCGATGCTGGCGATCCGCGAGGAAGCCCGCGCCATCGAGGACGGCCGCATGGACCGGCAGAACAACCCGCTGAAGAACGCCCCGCACACGGTCGAAGACCTTGTCGGCGAATGGGACCGCCCATACTCCAGAGAGCAGGCCTGCTACCCGCCGGGCGCCTTCCGCGTCGACAAATACTGGTCCCCGGTCAACCGCGTCGACAATGTCTATGGCGACCGAAACCTCGTCTGCACCTGCCCGCCGCTGGAGGCTTACGCGGAGGCAGCCGAGTAACTGCCCCTCCATCCCGCCTCGCCCACGGATCGATCCCGGAGGCGGGGCGATCCGCGCGCACCTGTCTTTGTACGCTAGCGAACGGGAACTCCGGCGCCGCCCCCTGGTTTGCGGGGCGCGGCAAGGGAGCTGGCCATGCAGCGGTTCTTCTTTCACATCAACTTTACCGGGAAATTCATCATCGATCCCGAAGGGGTGGAATTTACCGATCTCGACGCTGCGAAAAATTCGGCGCGCCGGGCAATCCGCGAACTGGCCGCCGATTCCCTTGCGGCAAGGGCGAAATTCACGCTTCGCAGTGCCCGGATCTGCAGCGAGAAGGGTGAGGTTCTGGTCGAGATTTTTGTTCCAGAAGCCATCCGTGAAATGATCCCGGCCGATCTCCTGTAGACAACCGAGACGCGCAATCGAAGCCGACCAAGGACTGAGCCCGTCCCTCGGTACGTTACCGCACTTTCCCTGACAGCTTTGGCGTTTTTGATATTCTGTCGCGGTAGTTTTCAGAACCGGGACAGCCCCCCATGTCCGATGATTGGACGTTTTTTCCGCATGTCATGACCATGCATGATCTGCAAGCGATGCGCGAAGCGGTGCGACTTGCGGAGGGCATCCGGCCGCCCGCCGATCCCGCCGAGACGGAACTGCTCGCCTGGATCGTCTTCCGCTACTACAGGCGCGGGCTGACGGATCCGGAACGGCTGGCCTCGGTCGCCGTCTTCCTCTCCAGCTCCCGCGTGATGAAGCGCCAGCGGGCGCACACCGAAGCCGGGGTCGTGGTGCATCTGGACCTGCGCAGCCACACCTGACGCCCCCGATCTGACTCGCCTGGGCGCCGGCTCCGTCATTACGGCAGCACCCGCCCGATGACGATGCCTCGGGACACGCGACGGAATCGCCTTCAAGCGCGGATTGCGCCTTGCCGGCAGGTCCCCGCCCCGTTCCGGCACATCTGTGCCGCGCCATAATACGCTTCCCTTACCCTTCCCGTTCAGTCTTCCTTGAAGCTCTTGCCCTAAAATATCCGTCATCGGGTTTGGGGATGCTTGTCATGGGTCTGTCGTCGGTGATGAACATTGCGGTTTCGGGCATGCAGGCCCAGGCCAAACGCCTTGCGACCGCGGCCCACAACATCGCCAATGCCCAGACCCCCGGCTACAACCGCCTCGACACCCAGGTCTCCTCGCTCCCCAATTCCGGCGGCGTCACCACCACCGTCACCCCGTCGACCTCGGTCACCTTCCCCGAAAGCTCGAATGTCGACATGGCCAGCGAAATGCTCGACGCCTTCACCTCGGCGCAGGGTTATGCGGCCAACGCCGCGGCATTCGAGACGGGCGCGGACATGTGGGCCGTGCTGATGAGCATCAAGCGGGACTGAGGGGGCGGCTGCGTCTTACTGAGTTCGGCACGAAGCGGGCGCTTACCCAGTAAAGGGACGTCTCCTTGCGAATGTATGGCGGCTGGATCCTCGGGTCGAGCCCGAGGATGACGGAGGAGAGGACGAGGATCACGGTGGAGAGGATGCCGATGACGGACTTGGCACAACATCCAAGGTCGTCATCCTCGGGCTCGACCCGAGGATCCACCCTCCAGGCGCCGACCTATCCGGGGACCTTCGACACCTGCCCACCAGCCCCATCAAGCACTTAGCCTCCCTCTCATCCCCGCTCCCCGGCCCGTGCCTACAATCCCCCCGTTCCGTCGCGGATACACCGGCAGGCCTGCCGGCGAGGCGGGACCGGCGCGGACCTCAAGGGCAAGACGCAAAACCTTGGCGTTCGGGTTCGGAGAAAATGGTCTCCGTCCGGCGACAACGGGGAAAGCAATGGGCATACGGACCGAGCCCCTTGCTTCTGAAGCCCGAAAGCGCGCGCCGGACGTGCCTGTGCGGCACACATGGTGGCTGACCGGATGGTGTCGCCGGATTTTTCAAAGTCCGTTCGACCCTCGCGTTCCTCCTCGGGAGAGCGAAGCGAAAACCGAGGACCGCCAAGGGAGGACTGTGTCCGATGGGGCTCGAAAATCTCCGCCCTCACCCTGCCAGCTTCTTCTCCTCGGATTGGACCCGAGGCCCGCCGTCGATATCCACCACCGCGAAAGCGGCCGCGATGACCTCCGGCCCGGCACCCGGGCGAGTGGCATCGGTGGAGAGGATCTGGCGAAACCGCCGTGCGCCTGCAAACCCCTGGAACAGCCCGACCATGTGCCTTGTGACGTGATGCAGCCGCCCGCCCCGGCCGATCAGCTCCGCCGCATAGTCCGCCATCGTATCGCGCAGCGCCAGCCAGTCGAACTCGGCGGTGGCGACCCCTGCAGGACTGGCATCTTTCAGAAACGCATCCACCCCGGCCAGAAGTCCGGTATTGTGATAGGCGGCGCGGCCGAGCATCACCCCGTCCATATGAGCGAGATGGTTTGCCGCCTGTTCCAGGTCGGCGATGCCGCCGTTGATGCCGATGAACACGTCCGGGTTTTCCCGCTTCATGGCATAGACCAGCTCGTAGTCGAGCGGCGGCACTTCGCGGTTTTCCTTCGGCGAAAGCCCCTGAAGCCAGGCCTTGCGGGCATGGATCCAGACGGCATCCGCACCCGCCCCGATCACTTGGGCGAGAAAGTCCGGCAGCACGTCCGTCGGCTCCTGGTCGTCGACGCCGATGCGGCATTTCACGGTGACCGGCACGCTCGACACTCGCTTCATCGCCGAAACCAGGTCGGCCACATGCGCCGGATCGCGCATCAGGCAAGCGCCAAACGTGCCCGACTGCACCCGGTCCGACGGGCAGCCGACATTGAGGTTGATCTCGTCATAGTCGAAATCGGCAGCGATCCGCACTGCCTCGGCAAGCTTTGCCGGGTCCGAACCGCCGAGCTGCAGCGCAACCGGATGTTCGGCCGGCGAAAAGGACAAGAGCCTCTCGCGCGGCCCATGAATGATCGCATCGGCCACCACCATCTCAGTATAGAGCAGCGCGGATTTCGACAATTGCCGATGCAGGAACCGGCAATGCCTGTCCGTCCAATCGATCATAGGCGCGACGGCGAAGATCGGAGCTTTGGAATATCCAGCCTTTTTAGCCGCTTGCGTCACTTTCTTCACCGTCTTTTTTACAATCGCCTTCGCCTCGACCCGGTGTTTTGGGGCCGGACCGGGTGCAATCTAGCAAATGGAATTGCGATATGCCAAACGAGCAGACGGCCACCGGCACGATTGCCGGCCCGCCCGTGCAGGGATGCCGCGTCGGCTTTCCCTACTCCATCGACCCTATCGGGGTCAATTTCAGAGCTGTCCGGGATCTGCGAGAGAAATCCGGGGGGAGCGTTCACAGCTGGAATAAAAGCCGGGCTGGCAAAAGAAGCATTCGCCGCAGGAGATCGTGAAGAGGACCACGAGGCGATCCCCTACTTTCAGGTTGGCGTTGTCCCGGCCGACGTCCTTTTCTCCGTGCGCGTGAGCACCGCCCGGACGGGAAACCTTCTTCAATCCGGCTCCCGCGGCTGCGGCGTCCGCAAGGGCGGCATCACCGAGCGAAATGACGCCCGTCAGGCGTTTGTCGCGATTGACCACAGGAAGACGACGGACCTGAACCTTGCCCATGTTGCGGGCCACGTCGTCGACATCGTCGTCTTCGAAACAGTACTTTACGTCGCGCGTCATCACTTCCCGGATCTTCGCATCGCCTCCGAGCCCGTCGGCAAGCCCGCGGATGACCAGATCCCGGTCGGTGATCGTTCCGACGAGCTGGTCGTTGTCGCCAACCGGCAAAAAGCCGATCTGCCTGTCGGCCATGCATCTGGCGACTTCGGCGACGGTCTGGTGGGGACTGGCGACCTCGACATCGCGCGACATGATCTCTGACACTTTCATGGTCTTTCCTCCTTCGTTCAGTGGACGTCGAATGTTCCGGTGAGACTGGTCTCCGAGAGGATGTGGCTACGCGCCTCCTTCCACATCGCCTCGACCCCCGCGCTGGCCGGCACCTTGAGGTTCGGAACGTCGAGGGCGGCAAGACGGAACCGGTAATGGTGCAGGCCGTGGCCTTTCGGCGGTTGAGGCCCGTCGTAACGGGCGTTGCCGAAGTCGTTCGCGGAGAAACGCGGACCGCCGCCGGGCGCCGTATCCGCGCTCTCGCCCAACTGGTTCCAGTCCTTCGGGATATTGAAGACACCGCAATGGCGGAAGGTCCCGCTCGGTGCGTCCGGGTCCTCCACGATCAGTGCGAAGCTTTTGGCCTCCGCGGGCGCACCGCCCCATTTCAAAGGCGGCATCAGGTTTTCCCCAAGGCGGGTATACTTGTCCGGCATGCGTTCGCCATCGGCGAAAGCCGGGCTGGTGAGGGTCATGTTCATTGGTCGCCCCTTCCGAGCGTCTGGAGAACCGCGCCCAGCACATGCCAGGCAAGCTGCCGGTCAGGTCCCTGGTCAGCCATCAGATCGTCCAGCCATATGTTGGTGGTTTGCAGCCTCTTGTCGAAGACGGTGAGACCCGAAGCACTCATGGCTTCACCTCCATGATGATGGTTCGAATCTTTCGAACCGGTCAGGGAGACGGAAGTTCCGAAGGCCGTCTTAAAAATGCACGGACAGGTCGTTGCCCTCACTGCGTATCGGCAACCCCCTCCTCCTCGACGAATATTGCCCATGCGGCGATGAACAGAGCAGCGACGAGCGGTCCGATGACGAACCCGTTGATACCCATCAGAGAAATGCCGCCGATGGTGGAAATCAGGACGACATAGTCGGGAAGCTTGGTTTCTCTGCCGACCAGGCGCGGCCTCAGAAGATTGTCGACAAGACCGATGACAAGGGCGCCGACCGCAACCAGCACGATGGCCTTCACCCAAAAGCCGGCAAGCGCCAGGTAAACGGCCGTGGGTATCCAGATCAATGCAGCACCGACCGCCGGCAACAGCGACAGGACGCTCATCAGAACGCCCCACAGCAAGGCCGGCTCCACGCCGAGCGCCCAGAAGGCGACGCCGCCGATCGAACCCTGGATGATGGCGATGATGATATTGCCCCGCACGGTCGCGTGGATGACGGCGGTGAATTTGGAGGTGAAACGACGGGTATGCGCGTCGCTGAGAGGCAGTGCCTTTCGGATCGTGCGGGCGAGCACCTGCCCGTCGCGGAACATGAAGAACAGCAGATAGAGCATCACGCCGAAAGCGACGAGGAACTGCAGGGTGTTCTGGCCGAGGCTCAAGGCGCGTCCGGCAAAGAAACCGCCGCCCTGCATCAGCGCCGCGGAAATACGTTCCCGAAGCGTGTCGAAGCCCTCCAGCTCGATCCGCTCGATCCAGCCGCGGACGAACAGGGGGAGCGATGCCTGCAGCTCCTGGAAAAACCTTCGGACATCGATCTCCCCGTTGTCGATGCGTCCATAAAGAAGATTGCCCTGCTGGACGAGCGAGCTGAGGACGATCAGCCCCGGAATGATGACGACGCAAAGGCAGATCAGGACGGAGAGCGCCGCGGCAACATTTCTGCGGCCGCCGAGCCGGGCCTCGATACGAGCGTGGAGAGGAAAGAAGATGATGGCGAGGACGATTGCCCAGAATATCGCTGAATAAAACGGCAGGACGACTGCGACGAACGCGATGGTCACCAGGACCAGAAGCACATAGAAACTGACACGCTGAAGGGGCATTCGACCTTTCCGCTTTGAGACCGCTGGAATGGTAACACAAATACGGCTGCGGCGTGGCTCCGGTCTTCCCCCACTGGCTCAGTTTTGCGCAGACACCTCGACGGCCGCCGCATAAGCGACAGCCGTCGGATGGAATCCCGCGAACAGCGATTACTTGTTCAAATCCTCGGCCATCTGCAGATGATGTTCGAGCGCAGGGACAGTCTTTGCCGCCCACGCCTTCAGTTCGGCGTTTTCACCTTCCTTGCCATATCGCTTGAACAGGTCGACGGCATCTTCATGGGCGTCCTCCTGGTCAGAATGATATTGCTTCGTGAACTCTGCGCCCTTCAAGCCCTTGAGCTTGGCGATCGACTTCTTTTGCGCGTCGGTCATCGCCGTCGGCAACTTGACTTTCACCTTGCCGCTATCGACAAGCTGTTTCAGTTCAGTCGTAGTCTTCTGATGCTCCTGGATCATCTGCTGTGCGAACGTCTTCGTCGCCGCGTCGGCCCGTTCGGCGGCCAGCTTGCTGGATTCGATCTCGAACATGTCGCTCGTTGCAGCTTCGGTCACGAAATCCTGGGTCTTCGGAGGGATGCCCGCAAGCGAATTGACGCCTGATTTTTCCGCCGCGGATTGGGCGAAGGCCGACGTCGTAACCATCGCCATGGCAGTCACTAGAATGATCTTGTTCATGCAATTCTCCTTTCGCATCAGCGCGAACAACGCATTCCTCCGGTTGTTCCAGGACCAGCAGAAAATCTCCTTTTCGGCCTCCGAAGGGCCGCATGTCAGGGCACAAAACCGGCTGTCGATTGTTGGAAAGGTCCAAGGAGGCTGAAATGAGCACTGAAAAACAGACCGAGGGCCTGAACGACAGGCCGAAGAACGCGCCGATAGGCCAGACCGCCGAAGGCCTGCCGGACGACAGCGGGCGACCAGTCCAGGTCGACGACGAGACCATCGAAAGGACGCGTCGCAAACTCTCCGACAATCCCCGCGAAAAGCTTCTGAAGGAGGTTCGGGAGCAGGAGGACGCCTCACGACGGGGGTCCGAATGAATACATCAGCGCCGCCGGCGTTTGCCTGAGACAGCCGGCGGCACCGCTTGACGTCCCTGCGCTTCACCCTTAACCGAGCGGTATGTGGCTCGACCGGCTGAGACGAACCGGCAGGAGCTTGTAGGATGGCGTCTTCGATTGAGGGCTGTGATAGCTGAGCGGAAACAGGGGATTGGTTTCTGGATAATAGGCTCCGCAACAGCCTTTGGGGATGTCGTAAGCGACGATCCTGAAGCCCTGGACCACCCGCGGTGTTTCAGGTTCGATTGCGGTCGCCAGATCCACGATATCCCCGTCTGCAAACCCGAGCCGCTCGATGTCCTGCGGATTGACGAACAGGACCTGCCGCGTCCCGTCGACCCCGCGGAAACGGTCGCTGTAGCCATAGATGGTCGTATTGAACTGGTCGTTCGATCGCAGGCTGGCGAGATGGAGGACATCCTCTCCCATCGCTTCGGCGGGAAGCTCGGGGAACAGCCGATCCGGGGTGATGAAGTTCGCCTTTCCGTTCCGGGTCACCCATTTCCGTTCCCTGGCCGGCAGAGGACGCGGGATCCCCCCGGGCTGGAAGAGCCGCTTGTTGAAGTCCTTGAAGGTCTCCGGATAGGTCTTTTCGATCGCGTTGCGGATTTCCGAATAGTCGTCGACCCAGCGGTCCCAAGGCACGTTGCCTCGCGTCAGCGTAGCTTTGGCGATGCCGGCGATGATGGCAGGTTCCGACAGGAGTTCGGAACTGGCGGGTTTGGCCCTGCCGCGCGAGCCGTGGAAATGTGCCACCGAACTTTCCATCGACACGGCCTGTGGTCCGCTTGCCTGTTCGTCGATCTCGATGCGGCCGAGACAGGGAAGCAGGTAGGCGATTTCCCCGTGAACGACATGGCTGCGATTGAGCTTGGTGGCGATCTGAACCGTCAGGCGCAGCTTGCGCCACGCAGCTTCCATGGCAACAGTTTCGGGCGCTGCTCTTAAAAAATTGCCGCCGAGGGCGATGAAGGCTTTCGTCTCCCCGTCGAGGATCGACCTGCAGGACTCGACCGTGGAATGCCCCTGCCAGCGCGGAGGATCGAAATGGTAGAGTCGCGAGAGTTTGTCCAAGGGCGCTAGGCCCGGCTTCTCGGTAATGCCGACGGTGCGCTGACCCTGGACGTTGGAATGGCCCCGGACAGCGCAGATGTTGGCACCCGGCTTTCCGATATTGCCGCGCAGGAGGGCGAGGTTGACGACCATATGGACGTTCTGCACGCCCATCATGTGCTGGGTCAGCCCCATGCCGTAGACCATCAGGACGGCGTCGGAGCGGGCATAGATGCGGGCAGCCTCCGTCATCTGCTCGCGGGTGAGCCCTGAAACGCGCTCCAGCTCTTCCCAGGTATAATTGCGGGTGGCCGCCGCGAACTCCTCGAAACCGGACGTGTGCTGGGAGATGAAATCGTGATCGAGAATGTGTTTCTTGTCGGCCGCGGCAATCGAGGCCGCGAAGGCTACCGCCGCGGCGTCGGACGGATCGTCCGGCGTGCCGTCAGATCCTGAAACCTTGCTGACATGGGCCTCGTGAAGCGCATCGTCAGCCTGTATGAGCGCCTTGCAGATGCCAAACAGGGCGGCGATATCTCCCCCCAGCCGGACCTGGTAATATTTCGAGGAGATCTGTGTCTCCCTACCCGTCAACATCTGGCTTGGAGCCTGGGGATTGACGAAGCGCTCCAGCCCCGGCTCCCGGAGCGGGTTGAAGGTCACGATCTTGACGCCGCGGTCGGCGGCATCCTGAAGGTCGTGCAGCATCCGCGGCGACGAGGTCCCGACGTTCTGCGCCATATAGAAGATGCAGTCGCAGTTCTGGAAATCCGACAGGATTGCCGTGCCCACCGAAGCGCCGATGCTTTCCGGAAGGGCGACCGACGAACTCTCGTGGCACATGTTCGAGGAGTCAGGCAGGTTGTTGCTGCCGAATATCCGCGCGAAAAGCTGGTACATGTAGGAAGTTTCGAGCGAAGCTCTGCCTGACGTGTAGAACTCGCACTTTTCGGGGGCTATCGCCCGCAGCTCGCGGCCGATCTCCTGGAATGCGGATGCCCAGCTCACCGGCACATACTTGTCGCTCGCGGGGTCCCATCGCATCGGATGGGTCAGACGCCCCTGTTCCTCCAGATCGTGGTCGCGCCAGGTCTCCAATTCGCTCAGCGTATGGGCGTCGAAAAAGTCCCTGTCCGCGCGCCGGCCGGTGATCTCCCAGGCGGTCGCCTTCGCACCGTTCTCGCAGAACTCCAGCGGGTGCGGCTTGGCCGGTTTGGCCCACGCACAGCTGACGCACATATAGCCGTCCGGCTTGTTCTGATGCGCCAGAAGAGACGGGCCGGACACCGGAACATGTTCCCGAATGAGCACCTCGCCCACCGACTTGGCCGATCCCCAGCCGCCGGCAGGGCCACTTGGAAAGCCTACTCGTGGTCTCTTTTTCGGTCTTGATGTCATTGCGAAACGCGATGGTTGGATTGAGCTTCTCATAACTTGGGTGAGCTATCGTGGTTCCACAGCCCGGGAACTTAGGCCGGAATGGGCCCGATTTCCGGTCAGGGGCCTCCGCCGAACGCGACGACGCCAACCCGTCACCGGCCGTTCCGTTGGCGTTTATCCGCCTTCACGTGAGGCAAGACCTCGCGTCCGAAGCGATCGATGAATTCGCGCTGGTTGCGTCCGACATTGTGGACGTAGATTTCCGCAAAGCCCATGGCGGCGTCGGCTTCCAGCCATTCGACATGCCGGCGCGGGTCGGCCGAGATCCGCACATGCTGATCCATGTCTTCCGGCCGCACATTGGCGCACGCCTGGTCGAATTCCTCGGGCAGGCGCAGCGTTTCGGAGACCGCCGCCGTCACTGCATTGCTCCGCCACTGGTCGAATGCGTTTGCTCTCGCCTCGTCATCGGAGCCGGCGATGGACACATGGGTCTGCAGGTAAAGCGGTTTGCCCTCGCCGCCGCCGCGCCGGAAACCGTCGATGATCTTGCGCAGATTATCCTTTGGCTGATTGATGGTGATCAGCGCGTCGGCCCAGCGTCCGGCCCATTGCGCCGTCTCGGGCGACAAGGCGCCGGCAACGAGGCGGGGCGGCTCTTCGGGAAGGGTATGGACACGCGCCTCGTCCACCCTGATCGGCTGCTCCCGGCTGACCAGCTTGCCCGACCACAGATCGCGGATGATCTCGACCGCCGCCTGTAGCCGTTCGTTCCGTTCCCGCTTCGAAGGCCAGCGCTCGCCGGTGACATGTTCGTTCATGGCCTGCCCGCTGCCGACCGCAATCCACGGCAGCCTTCCGGGAAACATTTCGGCGATCGTCGCGGCGGCCTGCGCCGTGATGACCGGATGGTAGCGCCAGCCCATCGGGATGGTGATGAGCCCGAACGGGATCGACCGTGTCGCCTGGAGCGCCGCCCCCAGCCACGCCCAGGCAAAACCCGACTGCCCCTGCCGCTCGCTCCATGGGGTCAGATGATCGGAGGACATCACCGCGCCGAAGCCCGCGGCCTCTGCAGCCTGGACATGCCCGATAAGCTCGCTTGGCGAAAACTGTTCATGGGAAGCGTGATAACCGACAAGCGTCATGGTCCATTTTCCTCGGAGATCCGCCGACGCCGGGCATCGGGCTCAAGTCCAGACGGGATTTCCCCTGAAGAATGTCGCCACCGGCACGCTCACCCAAAGGCGATTTCTTCGGCCGAGCGTTCGATATCCTGCCGGCGATGCCTCTTGGGACGCCCCTTTCCAGCCAGAATAAAATCGAGCTCCGCCGCGGAGGCTCCGAACCGGTCGATGAGACGCTGCGCTTCCTGCGCACTCAGGCCATAGTTCTTCACGAGGTCCTCGGGCGTATATTTCGGCTTCGCGTCGTTCTGCTGCGGATGGGGACCGGGGGCCTCCTCCGGCAGACGATCTGATTGCGCTTCGGAGGCCGGGGGGACCGGATTGGATCGCGGCGGCACGAGAGACTGCCGGTCGGTAGAGGATGCTGTCGGTGGCTGTTGCATGACTTCCTTCTCTTTCAGAAGGTCAACAAGACAGGCCCGCGATAGTTCCCGCAGGCAACTGCTTCCAGTACCGGATCGCGAAAGTCACCAACGCGAACCGGTCCCGGGCTTGCGCCGTCATGATAGATTATTCGTTGATCTCGGGCTCGACGACCCTTGCCAGGTTCCGCAGCGACTCCTGCCAGCCGAGATAGCAGGCTTCGGGCGGGATGAGGTCCGGCACTCCTGCCTGCGTTATATTCACCTCGGTTCCGACCGAAACCTTCTTCAACGTCACCGTGACTTCCATTTCGCCCGGCAGGTTGGGATCGTCGAATTTGTCCGTGTAGCGGACAAGTTCGCCTGGGACGAGCTCAACAAATTCGCCGCCGAAGGCATGGCTGTTGCCGGTCGTGAAGTTGCGGAAGGACATTCTGAACTTGCCGCCGACTTTCGGTTCCAAGTGATGCACAGTGCACAAAAAGCCGTTGGGCGGAAGCCATTTGGCAAGCGCGTCAGCCTCGATGAACGCGCGATAGATCTTTTCCGGGCTGGTTGCCAGAACGCGATGCAGGCGTATGGTGTTCGGCATGGTCGTGATCCTTTTGAAATGTGGAATGGACGACTCTAAGGACGAACCAGACTTTGCCAACCCGACACCCCCTCGTCTCAAAAAAATCTCCCGCTTTCCGGGCAGTGCCGGATGGTAGACCCCCAATACCTACCGGTCAGACCTCAGCCTTGAAAAAGCAATAGATCCCCGGCAACTATGTTAGCTGGCTAACATCTTGCGCTGCCAGTGCGATTCTCCATCCGGCTGCTCACTTACGGAAATGCCATGCCCTTCATCATTGCAATCATCACCATTGCCGGACACATAGCCCTCCTTCTATGGGGGACGCGGATGGTGCAGACGGGCATCCAGCGTGCTTTCGGCCCCAATCTCAGGTCTTTTCTCGGCCGCGCGCTGAACAATCGGATAAAGGCGTTTTTTTCCGGATTGGGCGTCACGGCAATTCTTCAGAGCAGCACGGCGACCGGGCTGATGGCATCGGGGTTCGCGGCCGACGGGCTGGTCGATCTTGTCCCGGCGCTTGCCGTCATGTTGGGCGCCAATGTCGGCAGCACGCTCATCGTGCAGGTCCTGTCCTTCGACGTGGCCGCCGCGTCACCGGCTCTCGTACTGCTCGGCGTCCTGATGTTCCGCCGCACGCAAAATCCGCAGGTCCATGACCTCGGTCGCGTGTTTATCGGCCTCGGCTTCATGTTGCTCGCCCTGCATCAACTGCTCGACGTGCTGACGGAATATGCCGATACACCGGCCTTCGCTGCGGTTCTTTCAGCCATTTCGACGACGCCGCTCCTCAGCCTTCTGCTCGCGGCCGCGCTGACCTGGGCAGCCCATTCCAGCGTCGCGGTGGTCCTGCTCATTATGTCACTTGCGAGCCAGGGGCTGATCGATCCCTACCAGGCTTTCGCACTGACCCTCGGCGCCAACCTGGGAACGGCGATCAATCCAGTTGTCGAGGGGCAGTCCGGGAAGGATCTTGCGGCCAGGCGGCTTCCGATCGGCAATCTGGTTACCAGGATCCTCGGTGTTCTGGCGGCGTTTGCGCTTCTCTCTCCGATTACGGCGCTGATGATCCAGATCGAGGGCGATGGTGCCCGGTTGGTCGCGAATTTCCACACGGCATTCAATCTCGTGGTCGCGGTCGTCTTCATGCCGTTCCTCTCGCCCTTCGCAAACGCCCTCGTCAGGCTGCTGCCGCGGCGGATCGACGAGAGCGATCCCGGCCA
The DNA here is from genome assembly GCF_002968555.1 of Neorhizobium sp. T6_25. Lineage (NCBI taxonomy): Bacteria > Pseudomonadati > Pseudomonadota > Alphaproteobacteria > Hyphomicrobiales > Rhizobiaceae > Neorhizobium > Neorhizobium sp. T6_25. Next base: position 146,564 of record NZ_PVBL01000009.1, on the reverse strand, counting down.
TCCGCGATATCTCGATCCTTCCGCCAAGGAAACGCCGGTCGTCGCGCTGCAGGGAGCGGCGCGGGAAGTCCTGCGACTGGTCGACGTGCTGGAGGAAATGCTGGCGGGGACGAAGGCTGCCCTGACGAGCACCGATCGCCGCGCCCTGGCGGAACTACGGCGGAAGGACAACGTCCTCGACCGTCTGAATACGGCGGTCAAACGATACCTCACGTCCATCGACCCGGAAGAACTCAGCGACATCGACCGGAGACGTCTCGATGAGATTCTGCTGTTCTCGACTGGCCTGGAACACGCGGGCGACGTCGTCGACCAAAACGTGCTTCCCCATCTGGTCAAGAGACTGCGCCGAGGCATGACCTTTTCTAAGGAAGGGCAGAATGAACTCAGCGGCCTGCTGGACCGCCTCTCCACCAATCTGCGCACCGCCGCAGCGCTTTTCATGTCGCAGGACGAGCGCGTCGCACGTATGCTCGCCGACGAAAAAATCGTCTTCCGGCGGGCGGAGCGTGACGGAACCAACGCTCATTTCCAGCGGCTGCGCGAGGGCGATTTCGATACGGCGGAAACCAGCTCTCTCCACCTCGACCTGCTGCGGGATTTCAAGCAGATCAATTCGCACCTCGTCGCAGCCACGGCCTATCCGGTTCTGGAAAGGCAAGGCGAGCTGCTGCAAAGCAGGACCACCTACCAAAGCGCCGGCGATCAGGTTCAGAACTAGCCGCGATTGCGCTTCTTGCGACCCTGCGGCTCGAATTCGACGAGCAGCGACTTGAGTTCGATCTCGCGGACGCGTCGTGCCGCTTCATCAGGGCTGACCCATTCGAGAATGCGCTGCCCCTGTTCCTTGAAGCCACCCGTGACCTCCGTGACTTCGATCTGGAACACGTCGACGATACAGGGGGCCACATCGCCGTCGTCGAGTTCTTTCAGATAGGTATAGCGGCCGATGGGCTTCTTCTTCACCGTTCCATTCACGCCTGCTTCTTCCCAGGCTTCGGTGGCCGCCGCCTCGAACGGCTTTTTTCCCTTCATCGGCCAGCCTTTCGGGATGACCCACCGCCCTGCCTCGCGCGAGGTGATCACCAGGATTTCAACCTGAGGGCCTCCACCCCGATATCGAAAACACAGGGCGCCATATTGTTGGCGAAACGCGCCGGCGAATAACCTTCCCGGAACTGCCGCAAGTTGCCTGAGCAGCGTCTGGGACCTGTCCGGTCGCGGCTTGCTGCGTTTTTTTGTGGATTTCATGCGGATCAAACTGTCGATTTTGCGTGTTGCTTCAATTGCCCGAGCGTGTTTATGACACATTTATGACAGTCAGCCGCATGGAAGGTCGCACGGTATGATGAGTATTTTTCGGAAGCTGATGCCGCGTGAAGACAGTTTCTTTGAAATGTTTTCCCAGCACTCCAAAACTGTCGTTGCAGCAGCCCACGCGCTTGACCAGCTCCTCAAGGGCAACGAGATCGAGAAGAACTGCGAGCTGATCGTCGCATTGGAGAATGAGGCCGACGACATCACGCGGGAGGTTCTTCTCGCCGTCCGGCGGAGTTTTATCACGCCCTTCGACCGCGGCGACATCAAGGATCTCATCCAGTCGATGGATGACGCGATCGACATGATGCATAAAACGGTCAAGACGATCCGGCTGTTCGAGCAGTCCGACTTCGATCCGCTGATGCAGCAGATGGGTGGCGAAATCGTCAAGGCGGCGGATCTCATTTCGGAAGCGATCCCCCTCCTCAACAAGGTGGGCTCCAATGCTCACCGTCTTGCCGCGATCGCCGAGGAGATCACCCGCGTGGAAGGCCGGTCGGACGATCTTCATGACCAGGGCCTGAAAGACCTATACCGACGTCACGGGGCAAGCGGGAATGCGATGGCCTATATGATCGGCAGCGAGATCTACGGCGAACTGGAAAAGGTCGTCGACCGTTTCGAGGATGTCGCCAACGAGATCAGCGGCATCGTTATCGAGAACGTTTGATGGATATGTCTCTCGCCTTGCCACTTCTCTTCGGGCTGATCGCACTCGCCCTGTTCTTCGATTTCCTCAACGGTCTCCATGATGCGGCCAATTCCATCGCGACGATCGTCTCGACCCGCGTCCTGCGGCCGCAATATGCGGTCGCCTGGGCGGCGTTCTTCAATTTCATCGCCTTCCTTTTCTTCGGCCTGCACGTGGCGGAAACGCTCGGCACGGGCATCATCGATCCGGGGATCGTTTCACCCCAGGTGATTTTCGCCGCCCTCATGGGGGCAATCATCTGGAATATTCTCACCTGGATTTTCGGAATTCCGTCCAGTTCCTCGCATGCGCTCGTCGGCGGGCTGGTGGGCGCCGGCCTGGCAAAGGTCGGCTTCAGTTCGATTGTCTGGAGCGGTCTCGGGAAGACGGTAGGTGCGATTTTCCTCTCGCCGGCCATCGGCTTCCTGCTTGCCCTGGTGCTCGTGCTCCTGGTTTCCTGGCTCTTCGTCCGGCAAACGCCGTTCGCGGTGGACCGGACATTCCGCGTGATGCAGTTTATCTCCGCCTCGCTTTATTCCCTCGGCCATGGCGGCAATGACGCGCAGAAAACGATGGGCATCATCGCGGTGCTTCTGTTCAGCCAGGGATATCTCGGTTCGACCTTCTACGTGCCCTTCTGGGTGGTGATCTCCTGCCAATCCGCCATGGCTCTCGGCACGCTCTTCGGTGGGTGGCGGATCGTCCATACCATGGGCTCGAAGATCACCAGGCTCAACCCGACGCAAGGCTTCTGCGCCGAGACGGGCGGAGCGTTGACCCTGTTCGGAGCGACCTGGCTCGGCATTCCCGTCTCGACGACCCACACGATCACAGGAGCGATCGTCGGCGTCGGCGCCGCAAGGCGGGTTTCGGCGGTACGCTGGGGTCTCGCCGGCAACATCGTGATCGCCTGGATCGTGACTATGCCGGCAACTGCCGCGATATCGGCGGCGTTTTACAGCCTGGCGGATCTGCTGCCATAGGTGCAACCTTGGCCAGAAGGTCGACTTGTCGCGGAGGGGCCTCCGCGGCAAGCCAGTTCGTGGCGCTTGAAAGATAGTTGGCGCCAGTCTCAGCCAGCCAGTGCCACGGCGTCGTCGCCGGCGGGAATGCGAGCCGGCGACGACGGATCGGTTGCCGCAAGCCAGACTGCCTCGGCCACATCGAGCGGCCGGGTGACAGCCGACTGGTCCTGCTCCCATTCGGCGAACACGCTTTGTACCAGATCGGCATACGCTTCGGGGAAGCCACCCTGTGTCTGCATGCGGGAGCGCGCATTATCCCCGAAACAGGTGTCGGGCGCCCTTCCCGGCTGTACCAGTCGCACCCGCACATCGAACTGCTGGAGTTCCAGCGCCAGCACCTCGGTGAAAGCATCCACCGCAGCCTTGCTCGCAGTATAGACGGAAAGCAGCGGAATCGGCTTCAACGTCACGCTCGACGCCACGTTCACCACGACGCCGGTTCTCCGTTGCCGGAATTGAGGCAGGACCGCCTGTGTCACCGCCATAGTCCCGAGAGTGTTCGTCTCGAAGATCTCCCGGGCGATATCCATAGATGTGCCCTCGAGGGCATTCAGCCAGCCGATGCCCGCATTGTTGACCAGCACGTCGATTGGTCCGGCGGCATCGATGGCCCGGCGAATGCTTTCCGGATCGGTGACGTCGAGGGCGAGTATCCGAAGGTGCTCGGAGGAAGGCAGAATATCCTCGCGCGGCGACCGCATCGTCGCGATAACCTTCCAATTGCGGTCGCGGAAATACCTGGCGATCTCCAGACCGAATCCGGACGAGCAACCGGTGATGAGAACGGTTTTCATGGCGGCTCCTTCATGTGTTTTGCAGCACCTGAAATCTAGACCGCCGAGGCTGGACTGACTATAATCGGAAGTCCGGTTCTCATTCGTGAAGGTCCTGAAATGGTCGATCCATTCGCTGAAGTGGTGACATTGCTCCAACCCAGCGTCCCCTCGACGAAGCTCGTCAGCGGCGCCGGCGCCTGGTGTGTTCAGCGCCTGGAATCGGGACAGCCCTTCTACTGCGTGATCCTCGAAGGTTCGTCGCGCCTGACCGTCGACGGACAGGAACCGATCGACCTGCGGGAGGGCGACTTCGTTCTGATCCCGTCGGCCTATGGCTTCAGCATGTCGAACCTGGAACCGATGCCGTCGGAGGGCGTGGATCCCTTGACCGTCACCAAGTTGGCGGATGAAATAAGACACGGTAATCCGGATGGGCCGCCCGATGTCCGGTTGATGGTCGGCCGTTTTGTCTTCGGGTCGCCGGACGCTGCCCTGCTGGTGTCGCTCCTGCCCCAACTCGTGCACGTTCGCGGCGAGAGGCGGCTTGCGACCCTTGTAAAGCTGGTGCGCGAAGAGGCTCGCGAACAGCGGCCTGCGCGGGACATGATCCTGGCGCGCCTGTTGGAAGTTCTGCTCATCGAGGCGCTCCGATCCACGGCAGGCACCGCAGCGCCGCCCGGGCTTCTGCGCGGACTGACCGATGGACGGCTGGCGGTCGCGATCCGTCGGATGCACGAAGATCCGACCCAGGACTGGACGGTGGAGCAACTGGCCCAGGAAGCCGCCCTCTCCCGCTCCGCCTTCTTCGATCGATTCCGCCGCGCCATGGGCGTCACCCCGATGGAGTACCTGCTTTCGTGGCGCATGGCTCTGGCGAAGAACCTTCTGCGGCGTGGCGACGGCGGCATGAAGGAGATTGCCGAACGTGTCGGATACAGTTCCGCCAGCGCGTTCAGCGTCGCATTCACCCGCGTTGTCGGATTGCCACCGACGCACTATGCGCGCAGAGCAATCCAAACATGAAGTCCGCACAACGGCGCTTCGATCGGCCCCCCGGCAATCGTCGGGGTGTCTACTCCCTGGCGTCCGGGATCGTTGCCCGGAGAGCCTCCGAAAGCTGCCGCAGACTGTAGGGTTTTGGCAAAATGTCCACGCCTTGCGCGGTCGCGGCGCTCTTGAGCATGTCCGCATAACCCGATGTGAGCAGGATCGGCAGTGTGGGATGCCTTTGTTTGACTTCCTTGGCGAGATCCACCCCATTGATGCCGCCAGGCATCATGATGTCGGAAAACATCAAGTCCGGCTCAACATCGGATGCGAGCACGCTCAACGCGGCGGCTGCCCCGTCGACGCGGGTTACGGAATAGCCGAGCTGGTCGAGCATGTCGTTGACCAGCATCGCGACGCTGTCGTCGTCTTCCACGACCAGGATTTTTCCGGCGACGCTCCTGTCCGCCTCCCCCTGGCTGCGGGACGAATGGTTGCCGCTCGCCTCGAACGCCGCCTGGATCGACCGGGGAAGCCAAAGCTCCACGGTCGTTCCGACCCGGGGTTCGCTGCGGATCTCGACCGATCCGCCGGAAGCCTCGACGAAACCGTAAACTTGCGCAAGCCCCAATCCTGATCCCTTGCCAACTTCCTTCGTGGTGAAGAACGGCTCGAACACCCGCTTGAGAACCTCGGGCTGCATTCCGATACCGCCATCGGCGACGGTGATCTTCACAACGTCGCTACGTTTGCCCGACGCATCGACGACGGAATTGGAAGCGCTGATGACGATCGTACCGCCCGCCGGCATTGCGTCGCGGGCATTGACGCAAAGGTTCAAAAGCACGAGTTCGAGTTCCGACGGGTCCGCCTGCACGGGCCACACGCCCGCATCGACGTCGACTTCGATAGTGATGTCCCCGCCGAGCGTCCGGTCGAGAAGTTCGCGCATCTGGGAAATCTGATGGCGAAGATCGACAGGCTGCGGCTTCAATGGCTGCCGCCTGGCGAAGGTCAGCAATTGCCTGGTGAGCGACGCTCCCCGATTGACCGCCTGCAGCATGCCGCTTTTGATACGCTCCCGCCGCACCGGATCGTCGCGTTTGTCGAGAACGTCCAATCCGCCGGAGATGACCATCAGGAGGTTGTTGAAATCATGCGCGACCCCGCCTGTCAGCTGACCGATCACCTCCATCTTCTGGGCCTGGCGCAGCGTCTCCTGCGTTTTCCTCAGCTCGTCGTCGCGCGTTTTGTGGTCGGTGACGTCGCGGGCGCTGCAATAGAGCTTGTCATCGACGACGACCGCCACCCAGGAGAGCCAGCGATAGTCGCCTTCCCGGGTCAGGCATCGGTTTTCGAAGTGGAGCACGGGCAGGCCGTTTTGCGCAGCCTGGAACGCAGTTTCGCTCGCAACGACGTCGTCCGGATGAAGAAGCGCCCGCAACGGCGTGCCCAGAAGTTCCTCCTCGTCCACACCGAGGGTTTTCTTCCAGGCGGGATTGGTCTTTTCGAAGACACCGGTGGCAAAATCGATCACCGAGAGCAGGTCCGGGCTATATTTCCACGTCCGTCCCCGCTCGCGCGAATGTTCCAGAACGCGGCGCTCCAGATCCGCATTCAGCTCACGAAGGCGGGCGGCGGTTTCTCGCAAAAGCGTCTCGCGCCGATCCCGCGACAGCCTGACCAAGGCCGCAATCCGCGCCACCAGTTCCCGGGCCGAAAAGGGCTTCACCAGGTAATCGTCCGCCCCGGCGGCGATACCCTCCAGCCTCGCCTCTTCGCCGGCCCGGGCCGACAGCAGGATGAAGGGCGTATCCTTGAGTTCGCCATCCGCCCGTATCCTCGACAGCAGACCAAACCCGTCGAGCCCTGGCATCATCACGTCGGAAACGATGAGGTCCGGCCGCCTCAGGCGCGCGGCGCTTAGCGCCGCCTCGCCGTCAGCCGCCGTCTCGACCGTAAAGCCGGATATCGACAGCAGCCGCTCCACATAGGCACGCATATCTGCGTTGTCGTCGGCCAGGAGGACATGTCCCGTCGGAGCAAGCGTTTCGGCCGTCTCCGTACCCTCGGCCGGCGGTATCGACGGGGCGGGCGCGGCAGCGCCTGTCGGCAGCCACGACATCGCTTCATCGACGAAAGCCTGGCGTCTGCCGACGTTGCCCTCGACCGGCTCAGAACTTCGCATCTGTTCCGGAGTTATATGCGCCTTTCCGAAGGGGATCGAGATCGAGAAGGACGTGCCTTCGCCAAGCCGGCTTTCGGCACGGATTTCTCCGCCCTGAAGATGCACCAGTTCCTGCACCAGGGCGAGCCCGATGCCGGAGCCCTCGAATGACCTTCCTTTGGCGCCCTCGATGCGGTGAAAGCGCTCGAACAGGCGCGGCAGTTCTTCAGGCGCAATTCCCGTACCGGTGTCGCGGATCGTGATTTCGGCCCGCTCCCTGTCGTCCGACGCCCTCACGCCGATGCTTATCTCCCCCTCGAACGTGAATTTGAACGCGTTGGAAAGCAGGTTCAGGACAATCTTCTCCCAGAGATCCCGGTCGAGATAGACCGGCTGGGGCAAGTTTGCGATATCGACAACCAGCCTCAGCCCGGCCTGTTCGATCGCCGACCTGAAATTCGATGCCAGTTCCGCGGTCAGGCTGCCGATATCGATCGGCTCGAAGGAGGCCTGCACACGCTGGGCCTCCATCCTGGAAAAATCCAGGAGCGTGTTGACCAGTTTCAACAGCCGGTGGCCGTTGCGCTGGGCGACAAGAATTCGCTGCCTGTCTTCGAAGGAAAGCGCCTCGGGCTGCTGAAGCACGTCGGCGAGCGGCCCGAGCATCAGCGTCAACGGCGTGCGGAACTCATGGCTGACGTTCGAGAAGAACATGGTCTTGCTGCGATCGATTTCCGCCAGCGCTTCGGCCCGCCGCCGCTCGTCGGTACGGGCCCGCACGGCGGCGACGGCTGCAGTAATCGCCGTCGAAAGCAGCTCGTAGAAGCCCATATAGCTGTCGTCGAAAGGTGTGGTGAGGCGCCGGCCACCACCAGGAGCGTCGGCAACTCAAGTCCGGGAACCGTGATGGGAAGAATGAGCGCCCGCTCCGGGGGCTCCTCGTAAGGCCCTGCGCCCTTGAAGAGATCGGAAAACTCAATGATCCCCAGCGGGCCATCTGGTGTCAACGCTTTCGCCATGAGCCAGGGAGTGGTGGAGTGTGCGTCGATGGTGGCGATGGATGCGAGGCGGCGAACCGGCGAACCGTGATGCGCCGCCAACCCATAGGTGCTCCCATCGGGGGACAGATGGTAGAGAAGCAGAAGCGGCAGGTCGAACTCGAACTGTGAAAGAACCTCGACTGTTCGCCGAGACAGGTCGTCCATGTCCACTGCCGAAGCCAGACTGGCGTTCAGATCCCTAAGTGCGCGGGTTCGCCGCTCCGACAGCATAGTCGCCGTCGTCTCTGTCACCGGATGAAACAGGCCGCCGATTTCGCCCGTCTCGTCCCGGATCGGCGACAGCGAAAAGGTGAAGAACGTTTCCTCCAGATAACCGTTGCGGGTCAGAAACATCCGCTGGTTTTCGAGGAACGACGTATGGCCCTCACGCGCCTGACGAAAAGGTTCGCCGATCGCCGGCCAGGCGCTCGACCACGTGACGCCGTAATCCTCCCCGAGCGCGCGGGGATGAGCCTCGCCGCACACGGTGCGATACCCGTCGTTGTAGATCTGGATGTTGTCGTCGCCCCAGATCACGTTGATCGGAAAATTCGAGGCGAGACAAAGGCTGACGGTTGTCCTGAGGCTTTGGGGCCATTGATCGATCGGCCCCAGCGGTGTGTCGCTCCAGTCCTTTGTCCGGACAAGCTCGGCCATTTCGCCACCGCCCGCCAGGAAGTCGCCGGTGAGTATCTGCTGTGTCGACAACCAGTTAGCCCCATTCTGGCACCGGCTTTGGAACCTAACACTCGATACAATGAGCCCCGCAGCTCAGCCGTTGTAATATCCAACTTTTATTCGTGAGGCCGCCTAGAGGCCACAGATCATGCGTTCTTCTTGACGAAATTGGCCTCCAAAAGCCCTGGCTCGCTTATTCAACGAATCACTGAAATAACCTAGCATGAACCATCCGGGGTTGAAATTGCGCGTGATGAAACCTTCCGCAGCGGGGTGCGAGCTTTTTCCTCGGGTCTTGAAAAAGTGCTAGGATTAATCAGCGAATTGGAAGACAAAGGGCACCGTCTTCATCGCCCCGTGCCCACAGTTTTCCAGGATATCTTCCATGCTTGCGACCGTGATCCCCATGCCCGAAACCGTTCTTCTGCCGGTCGAGGGAGTGACGGAGCGCTTTCCGGTGCGCCGGGTCTATTGCGTTGGCCGCAACTATGCCGACCACGCAATCGAAATGGGCGGCGATCCAACCCGCGAGCCTCCGTTCTTTTTCCAGAAGAATGCCGACAACATCTATAACGGCGAGACCTTTCCCTACCCGCCGCTCTCCTCCAGCGTTCACCATGAAGTGGAACTGGTCGTTGCGCTCTCGGGCGGCGGCGCTGATATTCCGGTCGGAGACGCGCTGTCCAACGTCTACGGCTATGCCGTCGGCATCGACTTCACCCGCCGCGACCTGCAGGATGTCGCCAAGAAGATGAGCCGTCCGTGGGAGGCCGCCAAGGCCTTCGAGAAATCGGCCCCTGTCTCGGCCCTCGTCCCGGCCGAACAGATCGGTCATCCGCAGGCAGGCGCGGTCTGGCTCGACGTCAACGGCGCACGAAAACAGTCGGGCGATCTCAATCAGTTGATCTGGAAACTGCCGGAGATCATCGCCGAACTGTCGAAACTGTTCGTCCTCGCCCCCGGCGACGTGATCATGACGGGCACGCCGGCCGGCGTCGGCGCCGTGGTGCGCGGCGACAAGGTCACCTGCGGCATCGACGGCGTCGGAACGCTGTCGCTGACGGTCGCCTGACGAAACCGCGACAGGGAGGAAACCATGCCGATCTACGCACTCGGAGAGTTCAAGCCGAAGACCCCCGGCCCCGACCGTTTCTGGCTGGCCCCGGATGCCATCATCATCGGCAAGGTCGACCTCGGCGAGGATGTTGGCATCTGGTTCGGCTCGGTGCTGCGCGGCGACAACGAGCCGATCGTCGTCGGCAAGGGTTCGAACATCCAGGAAGGCGTGATGATCCACACGGATCCGCGCTATCCGGCAACGATCGGCGAAAACTGCACGATCGGCCACCATGCGATCATCCACGGCTGCTCGATCGGCGACAACTCATTGGTCGGCATGGGCGCGACGATCCTGAACGGCGCCAAAATCGGCAGGAACTGCCTGGTCGGCGCCAATGCGCTAGTCACCGAAGGCAAGGAATTTCCCGACAATTCCCTGATCGTCGGTTCGCCGGCAAAGGTGATGCGGGTGCTCGACGACGAGGCGGTCGAGAAGCTGAAACAGTCGGCGGTCCGCTACGTCGCCAACTGGAAGCGGTTCGCCCGCGACCTTCGGCTTCTTTAGGCGGCGCAAGCGCCGCACAATCCGCGGATTTCGATCGTTGTCTTGGCAGGCTTAAAGTTTTTGCTCTTCGCCCAGGCGCCGAGGCGGTGATCGACCTCGTGGTCGTGGAATTCCGAGACATGGCCGCAGCTCTCGCAGATCGCAAATGCGACCGTGCCATGCCCGTGGCCGTGCCCCTTGCCGCAGCATTCGCTTTCTGGATGGGCGCAGGCGACGAAGGCGTTGAGGCTTTCGAGCCGATGCACCATGCCGAATTCGAGAAGCTTGTCGAGCGCCCGATAAACCTGCAGCGGGGCGCGAAAACCGTGGTCGCGCAGCCGGTCGAGGATAGTATAGGCGCTGATCGGCGCATCGGCGCGGTCAAGAACGTCGAAGACGAGCGACTGGTTTTTGGTCAGCGCCGGAGCGGATGTCGGGGTCGAAACTGGTGCGTTCATCATCGCACTCCTTGGTTGCCGGCCTTTTCGGCCGTGTTTTTACCCGCTGCGGGAAGCAGGCTTACAATGAAAAGTAAGAGCGCCGCGACCACAATGGAAGGGCCGGACGGCGTGTCATAGTGCAGCGAGCCGAACAGGCCGCCGACCACGGCGAGTGCGCCAATCAGCGAGGCGAGCACTGCCATCAGCTCCGGACTTGCCGAAAACCGCCGCGCAGTCGCCGCAGGGATGATCAAAAGCGCGGTGATCAGCATGATGCCGACGATCTTCATCGCGATGGCGATAACCAGCGCCATCAGAAGCATGAAGAGCAGCCGCGTCTGCGCCGGCTTCATGCCCTCGGCTTCGGCCACATCCTCGCTGACCGTGGATGCGATCAGCGGCCGCCAGAGCCAGACGAGCGCCGCCAGCACAAGCACCCCGCCGCCCCAGATCAGCGCGATATCGGTGCGCGTCACGGCGAGGATATCACCGAACAGGAAGGCGATGAGGTCGATCCTGACCCAGGTCATGAACGCGACGAGCACGAGGCCGATCGCCAAAGCCGAATGGGAGAGAATGCCGAGCAGCGCATCCGCCGACAGCGATTGCCGCCGCTGCAGCGCCAAAAGCAGCAGCGACACGACGACCGCGACGCCGAAGACGGCAATCAGCAGGTTGATCTGGAAGAACAGCGACAGCGCCACGCCGAGCAGCGCCGAATGGGCCATCGTGTCGCCGAAATAGGCCATCCGCCGCCAGACGACGAAACAGCCGAGCGGACCGGCTGTCAGCGCCACACCGATTCCGGCAACGAGAGCGCGGGTGAAGAAGTCGTCAAACACGGCCCTCTCCCTTCGCCTCGGCATGGTCGCCATGATGGTGGCCGCCATGATGGTCATGGTCGGAATGGTCGTGATCATGCCCATCGTGATGATGATGTCCGTCATCGGGATGGCAGTGATCGGTGACCGAACCGTCGCCATGCATGACCCGGCCGTCCGGCAGATGGGTGTGATCGTGATGATGGTTGTAGACCGCCAGCGAACGAGAATTGCCGAAGAGTTTCAGGTAGTCGGCGCTCTGGCTCACCACTTCCGGCGTGCCGCGGCAGCAGACGTGGCCGTTGAGGCAGATCACGGTATCGGTTCCCGCCATCACCATATGCAGGTCGTGCGAGATCATCAGGATACCACAGCCGGTCGTGGTCCGGATCGAGCGGATCAGGTCGTAAAGCGCGCTCTCGCCGGCAAAGTCGACACCCTGCACCGGCTCGTCGAGCACCATCAGGTCCGGCTTGCGGGCGATCGCGCGGGCAAGCAGCGCCCGCTGGAATTCCCCGCCGGAGAGGTGCCGGACCTCGGCATCGATGAGATGTGAAATGCCGGTCGATGCCAGCGCCGCCAGAAGATCGGTATCGTCAAGCGGGCCGGTCAGCCGCATCAGCCGGCGCACGGAAAGCGGCATGGTCCAGTCGATCGACAGTTTCTGCGGCACATAGCCCACGCGCAAGCCGGACAGTCTTGCAACCGATCCTTCGTCCGGGCGCAGCACACCGATGGCAAGCTTTGCGGTCGTCGACTTGCCTGCGCCGTTCGGGCCAATCAGCGTCACGACCTCGCCACGGCGGATCGAGAAATCGACGCCCCGCACCAGCCATCGGCCATCCCGGCGAATGCCGGCATTGGCAAGCGATACCAATTGGCTTTCGGTTTTGGGGGCGCGAGCCCGATTGGACATCAGCATGTTTTTCCGGATTCCCTGTTGTCAATGGCTATGACACACGTTATAGCATAACGCAATTGATGTAATAACATTACGTTACGATGCAAGGACATAGCATGAAGCCGGCTTCGATTTCCCTCCTCTCCGCCGCGGTGTTCTCCATCGGTGCTGGCCCCGGCGTTGCGGCACCAGACGTGGTGGTTTCGATCAAGCCGATCCATTCGCTTGTCGCCTCCATCATGAAGGGCGTCGGCGAGCCGAAGCTGATCGTTGATGGCGCCGCCTCGCCGCACACGTTCTCGCTGAAGCCCTCCAACGCGGCCGCCATCGAAGGCGCCAAGGTGATCTTCTGGATCGGCCCCGGCATCGAGGCCTTCCTCGAAAAGCCGCTGGATTCGCTGGCGAGTTCGGCAACGGTGATCGAGCTGGGGGATGCGCCTGGACTGCAAAAACTCCCCTTCCGCGAAAGCGGCGCCTTCGAGGCCCATGACGACGGGCATCAAGCGGGAGAAGCGGAGCATGACGACCATCAACATGGCGACCATGCAAAGCCCGCCGACGACCATGCCGACCACGACGATGACCATCACGACCATGGCGGCTTCGACACACATCTCTGGCTCGATGCGATGAATGCCAAGGCGATGGCGGCGGAAATCGAAAAGACGCTGGTCAGTGCCGACCCGGCGAATGCCGCCGCCTATCAGGCAAACGGCGCCAGGCTGATGAAGGATATCGACGCGCTCGATACCGAGATCAAGGCGACGGTCGCGCCGGTCAAGGACAAGCCTTTCATCGTCTTCCACGACGCCTATCAGTATTTCGAGCATCGTTATGGGGTGAGCGTAGCCGGTTCGATCACCGTCAGCCCGGAGACCATGCCCGGCGCGGAACGGGTCGACCAGATCCAGAAGAAGGTGAAGGAACTGGGCGCCACCTGCGTCTTCGCCGAACCGCAGTTCGAGCCCAAGCTGGTGGCGGTCGTGACCGAAGGCACGCCTGCCCGCTCAGGGACGCTCGATCCGGAAGCAGCGACGCTGAAATCCGGTTCCGGCCTTTATTTCGAGCTGATGCGCGGACTTGCCCGCTCGATGAAGGAATGCCTGTCCCAAAGGACCTGAGACCAGCCACCGAAAGCACGATCGCCGGTCGCATAGCGGCGAATGTGTGAGGCCTGCGGGCGGGAAAGCAAAATACCCCCGCAGGCCGATCTTTCTCAGCGAGCCGCGATGAAGCTCGAAATCACGCCGCTTGCGACGCCGACCAGCAGGAAATCGTTTTCGACCCTGACCCAGTGATAACCGCGCGGCGGAGCCGAGAGGCGGTAACGGCGGTAATCGCGGATTTCCGCCATGCGGCGACGTTCGGCGGCCGTCATGCGATGACCCTTCGACCAGCGCGGCTTCACCACTACGACCTTCTTCTGAACCGTCACCGTGCGGGTCACGGTCCTGGTCCGATCCGGACCGGAATGACGATCCTGCGCCTGGGCGGCAAGCGGAGCGGTAAGCACGGTTGCAGAAAGAAGGATTGCAAAGAACTTTTTCATCGGATGTCTCCTCGTGTTGAGCACGCCAGGAAACTAGGATCCGAATGATGAACCGTTTCTGAATTGATGCATTACATTTTCGTAATGAAATTAAGGTGTTCCGCTGGCTTCCTGATATTTAGAATTTACTGCATTAGTGCCTCATAAACGAAATAGTTGAAATCCGCAGTCTTCGCCCTACCCGAGGTGTCGAAGGCGAAGAGGCCAACAAATGCGCCGGTGAAGGAGCCGTGTTCGCCACGGCCGCCCTCGTCCGAGATGACGCCGGCGTCGAGCACCGGGCCAAGCTCCTGCCACTCGTTGGAGCCGCCGGCGCGCCAGAGGAACTGCAGGTCGTTGTCACGGATCTCCATCGCGAGATGCACCGGCCCCTCGGAGACGGAAACGCCGCTCCCCACCGGAAAGCTCATGCGCCCATGCGGAAAATCACCCGGGCAGGAGAAGATCGTCACCACGCGGCCAAGCTTTTCATGCAGCGTCACCACCAGCGAATGGAACTTGTGGCGATTGTAATAATGCGTCAGCCCCGCGACCTGCTGGTAGGTCTCGGGCGAGAACTCGACCACGGTCTCGGCGCGGAAGGAATGGTGTTCCTGCCGGCGGGCGACGAGCGATTGTTCGAACCAGGAACCGATGCTCTCGCGGCCGAAAAAGCGCAGGTGACCGGGACGCTCGGTCAGGCTGAACAGGCGCTCCGGATGAGGTGTGCGCAACCACTGGAATTCCGGCGGCAGGGCCTTGTCGTCGAATGAACGCTCGATGCGGGCAGGCTGTTCGATGCGCCTGGCATCGCCCGGTGCGGGCACGTCGACATCCGGCACGACGCCGCCTTGGGCGAGATAGAGCCAGTCGTCCTCCCAGATGCAGCGCTGCAGCGCGGTTTCGCGGCCGAGCGTGCAGCGGCGTTGCGGGGCGAGCGGCCGGCCGCAGAGATGGGTGTGGTAGGCTTGGCCATCCGGCGTTTCGACGTACTGGCCATGGCCGGCACGTTGCAGCACGGCTTTCGGATGGTCCTTCGAGGTGATGAGATGCGTTTGCGGATGCATCTCGTAGGGGCCGTCGATCGAGCGCGAGCGGGCCATGGTGACAGCATGGTCGTAACCGGTGCCGCCCTCCGCGGTCGTCAGGTAATACCAGCCGTTACGCTTGAACACATGCGGGCCCTCGACAAGGCCGAGCGAACTGCCGGCAAATATGTTCTTGATCGGCCCCTTGAGCGCCCTCGTCTCGAAATCCCATTCCTGCAGCAGGATGCCGTCGAAGGCCGGATGTTTCGGCGCGCCGCCATAACTTTCGGTGCGGTGGTTCCATTGCATGTTGAGGAACCACTTGCGGCCGTCATCGTCATGGAAGAGCGTCGGGTCGAAGCCGGAGGAGTTCACATAGATCGGATCGGACCATTCGCCTTCGATGGTCGGCGAGGTGACGATGTAGTTATGAGCGTCCTTGAAATTGCCGTCGAGGCGCTTGACGTCCGTATAGACCAGGAAAAACAGCCCGTCGGAATGGGAGAGGCACGGCGCCCAGATGCCGCAGCTGTCGGGATTGCCGCGCATATCGAGCTGGCTCGCACGCTCCAGCGGCCGGCGTTTGAGCGTCCAGCTCACCAGGTCGCGCGAATGATGGATCTGCACGCCCGGATACCATTCGAAGGTCGAGGTGGCGATATAATAATCCTCGCCGACGCGGCAGATGGACGGATCGGGATTGAAGCCCGGCAGGATGGGGTTGTGGATCATGTCCTGTCTTCCTCCCAATGACATATGACAATGCCCGGCGGCCGGCGCCGCCGGGCAGCGGGATCAGCGTTGCGGCCCTGCCCGCTCGGCCGACTTGGCCCAGAGGTTGATGTCGGCATCCTTGGCATGGGTGTCGATCTCGGCGAGTTCGGCCGCCGTGAATTCCAGATTGTCGAGCGACCTGACGCAGTCCTCGACCTGTTCCGGACGGCTGGCACCGATCAGCGCCGTGGTCACCCGGCCGCCGCGCAGGACCCATCCGAGCGCCATCTGCGCCAGCGTCTGGCCACGCTTTTCGGCGATCGCGTTAAGCGCCTTGAGATTGGCGATATTCCGGTCGTTCAGGAAGGCCGGCCGCAGCGACTTGCCCTGCGCGGCTCGGCTGTCTTCCGGAATGCCGCCGAGATATTTCGAGGTCAGCATGCCTTGGGCGAGCGGCGAAAAGACGATCGAGCCGATGCCAAGGTCTTCCAGCGTGTCGAGCAGGCCATCCTCCTCGACCCAGCGGTTGATCATCGAATAGCTCGGCTGGTGGATGAGGATCGGCGTGCCAAGCTCCTTCAGGATCGCGGTCGCTTCCTGGGTGCGCTTCGAATTGTAGGACGAGATGCCGACGTAGAGCGCCCTGCCCGAGCGGACGATATGATCGAGCGCGCCGCACGTCTCTTCGAGAGGCGTATCCGGGTCAAAGCGGTGCGAATAGAAGATATCGACATAGTCGAGGCCCATCCGCTTCAGGCTCTGGTCGCAGGAGGAGATCAGGTATTTGCGGCTGCCCCATTCGCCATAGGGACCGGGCCACATGTTGTAGCCGGCCTTCGACGAGATGATCAGCTCGTCGCGGTACCCCTTGAAATCCTCGCGGAGAATTTGACCGAAGGCGGTCTCGGCGCTGCCGGGCAGAGGCCCATAGTTGTTGGCGAGATCGAAATGGGTGATGCCGAGATCGAAGGCCTTGCGGGCGATCGCGACCTTGCGTTCATGGGGCGTGTCGTCGCCGAAATTGTGCCAGAGGCCAAGCGAGATCGCCGGGAGCTTCAGTCCCGAACGGCCGCAGCGGTTGTACTTCATGGTTTCGTAGCGGTTGGACGCGGGTTGCCAGGTCATGATCGAAATCCTCCGAATGAAGTGCGGCGCGCCGGTGTCTCAAACGGTGCGCGCCGCATTCATAGCCGATCAGCGCAGAAGCGCCAGCGCCTCGTCGATGCCAAGCGCCGCCGGCTGGGTGCAGGTGGTCGAAAGCTCGATGAACCGCCCTTCCTCTCCGGATTTCAGGATCGAGGTCATGACGTCGACGCCGTGGAGCGTGCGCTCCAGCGAGCAGCGGGCATCGCGCCCCTCGATCAGCGCTATCGCCATGTCCGCAAGACCGGCCGTGCGGTAGTTGGCGCGCGGCCCCTGCGGATGTTCCTGATTGTCGATGCCGAACGGGTGACCCCAGGGCTCCAGCGGCTGGACATCCTTGTTGCGGCCGCTTGCCTCGACCGTGCCGCCGAAGAAGTTCGGGTCGGGCACGAAGATCGAGCCCTCGGTGCCGTAGAGTTCCATGTTGGCGTGGCGGTGCGACCAGACATCCCAGCTGGCCGACAGCGTGATCGTCGCGCCGTTGACGAATTCGAGCAGCGCGTGGATGTTAGTCGGCGTCTCTACCGGGATCGATTGTCCTTTAAACGGTCCCTCACTGGTGACATTGCGCGTCGGGCTCGCCATGGAGGTGAGTGCGCCGACCCGCTTCACCGGGCCGATCAAGTTGATCAGGTTGGCGATGTAATAGGGGCCGAGATCAAGGATAGGCCCTCCGCCTTCGAGGAAGAAGAAGCCGGGGTTCGGATGCCACATTTCCATGCCCGGGCTCATTACGTGGCAGGTGCCTGACGTGATGCGCCCGACACCGCCCTCGTCGATATATTTGCGCGCGAGCTGATGCGCGCCGCCAAGGAAGGTGTCCGGCGCGCAGCCGACCGACAGGCCCTTCTCCTTGGCAAGCGCCTGCAGCGCCTTGCCCTCCTCCAGCGTGATGACGAGGGGCTTTTCCGAATAGACGTGCTTGCCGGCTTCGAGAATTGCTTTCGAGACCGCGAAATGCGCCGCCGGGATGGTCAGGTTGACGATCACGTCGAGCTCGTCATTGGCAAGCATCTGCTCGATCGACTGTGCCTTGACGCCGTATTCCTCGGCGCGCATTTGGGCTGCCTGCGCGTTGAGATCCGCGCAGGCGAGAACCTTCAGGCCTTTGAAGAGCGGCGACAGCTTGAAGTAGGTCGTGGAAATATTGCCGCATCCCATGATGCCGACGCCAAGTTCCTTGGGCATGGAAAACTCCGAAAAATCTGTGATCAATAGGTCTTGAAGGAAGCGATCGAGCGCGTCAGAAGCCGGTCGAGGTCCTTCGGGTTATCGTGTTCGAGGACGTAATGTTTTGCGGACGTCTTCTTCAGCGCCGCCATCAGGTCCTTCCACGGAACGGTGCCGTGGCCGACATCGGCCCAGCCATCCTCGTCCGCGTTTTCGCCGGCCGGCGCGATGTCCTTGACGTGAACGGCGGTGATCCGCTTGGCGTAGCTCTCGATCCAGGCGAACGGATCGGCGCCGCCGCGGATGACCCAGGCGATATCCGCTTCCCAGGCAAGGTCAGGACCGCCGGCAAGGAGCTGTTCCTGCGGCGTCGAGCCGTCCGGCAGCGTCTTGAACTCGAAGTCATGGTTATGCCAGCCGAACGTGTATCCGGCATCCCAATAGCGTTTGCCGACATTTTGCAGCCGCTGGCCGAAGGCGAACCATCCGGCGGCATCGGTCGGGCGCTGGTCGGCAAGCAGATGCGGGCAATAGATCGCCTCGACGCCGAGCGTCCTGGCGATCAGCAGCGCCTGTTCCGGCTCCTTTTCCAGAAGGTCGATGCCGAAATGACCGGTGGGCATGGTCAGGCCGTTGGCATCGAGATCACCTTTGAGCGTCTTCAGCGACAACTCGTCGAGATTGGCGTAAATTCCGCCAAACCCTTCCACCTCGGTATAACCCGCCTGCGCAACCTTCTTCAGGACATCTGCGAGCGGCGGAAAGTTGCGGGCGCAATAAAGCTGAAAACCGAGTTTCGTCATAGTGATCCTCCCTTGATAATACCCTCGCCTGCTGCGTGGCAGGAATAGAGGTCGTAGATGCGGAATTGCGGGATCGCGTCCGTCGGCGCGGCGGGCGTGAAGCGGATGCTGCGGCTTTCGCCGCTGGCGAGATCGAAAGCATTGTCGGAATAACGGCCGGCCGTACCGCTCTCGATCAGCACGAAAAGCGCAAGGCCGTCAGCCTTGACGACGAGGTCAAAAGCTCCGTCACCGGATGGAGACACGGCAAGCTCAAGCCTTGCCGGTTCGAGCTCCAGGGCCTTGTAGCTGCCCGGCACATGATGCCCCTCGCCGGCCATGCCGTTCGACGCGGCAAAGCTCCAGGCAAGGACCGACTCGTCGGGAATATCCGCGCTCGGCAAGGTGAGCCCGGTGACGGCTGCAGCGGGTGTGCAGACGGCTTCGATGCTCCGAAGCGAGCTGCGCTCGCCCTGGAGCGTCAGGAGCGACAGATTGAGGGTCACCGTCACATCGACGGCTGTGTCATTGACGAGCGAGAACCGGATCTCCTGGCCGTCGTCTGACGGGATCGCCGCAACTGTGACCGGCTGGAAAAAGCGCTTCGCCATGTAGTGCAGCACTTTCCAGCTGCCGCCGTAATCGAGGCTCGACCAGGAGGCGACTGGCCAGGTGTCGTTGAGCTGCCAGTAGAGCGCACCCATCGTATGCGGCTTCAGCGACCTCCAGAAATCGACGGCAGTCTTGATCGCCAATCCCTGCTGCACCTGGCTGAGATAGACGAAATTGGCGAAATCCGTCGGAAAGCGGAAGTTGCGGAACATCGTGCCGGCGATGCGCTCGTTGCCGCCGGCATTCTTCTGGTGATGCTCCATAACCGGCGAGGCGATATTCATGTCCTTAGGCGCGGCATAGGTCTCGATGACCGGCAGTGACGTATAGGACTGGAAACCGAATTCCGAGCAGAAGCGCGGGCGAACGGAGCGGTAGTCGGCGAACGGTTTGTTCTCGTGCCAGACGGACCAGTAATGCATGTCGCCGGAGCCGTCCGCATGCCAGGCATCGCCATAATCGAGATAGCCGGATGCGGGGCTGGACGGCCACCAGATGGCGTCTGGCGCGGCCCTTTCGAGCGCCTGTTCGATGACGCGGTTCAGCCGGTCGTAGGAGACGAGGTAGCGGTCGCGGTTCTCACGGGATTCCGGAAACCATGTCAGTGCGCCGACCAGCTCGTTATCGCCGCACCAGAGCACGATGGAGGGATGCGAGATCAGCCTGCGGGCCTGGTATTCGACTTCCGCGGCGACGTTTTCGAGGAAATCCGATGTCGAGGGATAGAGGTTGCAGGCGAACTGAAAATCCTGCCAGACCATCAGGCCGAGTTCGTCGCAGAGATCGTAGAACCAGTCCGCTTCATAAAAACCGCCGCCCCAGACCCGGATCATGTTCATGTTGGCATCGACGGCGGAGCGCAGCAGATCCTCGGTTTTCTCCCGGCTCGCGAGGGAAAACAGCGCGTCGGCGGGAATCCAGTTCGCGCCGCGGCAGAAGATCTCGCGGCCGTTGATACGGAAGGCGAAACGGCTGCCCGCTTCGTCCGGATCAGTCAGCAGTTCGGCCGTCCTGATGCCGATCCGGCGGGTGATGGCTTCGGTGGGGGTGCCGACCGTCAATTCGTAGAGCGCCTGCTCGCCACTGCCGGAGGGCCACCAGAATTCCGGCTCGTCTATATGAAAAACGTGCGTCACCGTGATTTCGCCGGCGCGCACGCCGCAATCGAGCCGAACCCGTTCTTCGCCGAGCGAAAAGAAGACCGGCAGAACGCCCTGCCCTTCAGCGTAAAGCGTCACCGTTACGACGAGATCGACCGCGCCCGCCTCATGTCTCTGGTTGGTGACGACGTGTTCGATACGGGCGGTTTCGAGCCGCTTCAGCGCGATTTCGCCGTAGAGGCCGAGCGGCGCCAGGGCGACATTCCAGTCCCAGCCGAAATGGCATTGCGGTTTGCGCAGCATATTGCCGTTCGGGATCGGCGAATTGGTCGTGGAATAGGGAATGTAGAACGGCTGCCGCGCCTGCCGCTCCGCACCTTCGGCGATGCTGGAACGGAAAAGGATGCGGACCGTGTTCTCGCCAGCCTTCAGCGCCTTCGACACGTCCGGTCGGTAACGGCGGAAACAGTTGTCTGCCTGAAGGACCGGGACATCGTTGACGAAGACGGTCGCGACCGTATCGAGATAGGTGATGTCGAGATACCAGGCGCCTGCGGGCTCATCGAGCGTGAAGCGCCTCTCGATCGTCCAGTCTGCATTTGCGACCCATTGCACATCGTTCTCGTTGCGCCCGAAATACGGGTCGGGAATGATGCCGGCCGTCTTCAGCGCAGTGTGAACGTCGCCCGGAACCGGCATCTGCGTGCGATGCGTTCCGTCGGCAGATGCGAGCTGCCAGGGGCCGGATAGGTCGATCGTGATCATTGCGCCGGTCCGGAGAGTTTACGCTGTGCCAGACCAGCCCCCCTCTGGCCTGCCGGCCATCTCCCCCTCACGTGGTGAGATCGGCTGGGCGCGCCCCCGCCACTCCCATCGTAAGCATCGAGGATGGTGAGACGTTGCCACGAGTCGATCTCCCCCCTTGAGGGGGAGATGTCCGGCAGGACAGAGAGGGGTACCGCCTGGCGCAAGCGTAACCGGCCCCCATCAGACTGACTGCACGCAAACATCAGATCCGCTCTTCCGTTCCAGCATCGAACAGCGAAGCCATGGTCATGTCGAAGGCGAGGCGCACCTTGGCGCCGACGGCATAACGCCGAGCGCCGCCGATGCGAACCGACATCACGTGGCCTGCATGTTTCAGCCAGAGCAGGTTGTCGGCGCCCATGGGCTCCTCGATATCGACCACCGCCTCATGCACTTCGCCGCCGGCGATATCGCCGTCCACCTTGATATGCTCCGGACGGACGCCGAGAATGACCTTGCGCCCGCCCTTCAGCGGCTCGTAAGCATCGTAACCGTCGAGCGAGAAGCTGACGCCATTGGTCTTGAAGACGGTGCGGCCGCCCTCATCCACCAGTTCGCCGGTCAGGAAATTCATGGATGGCGAACCGATGAAGCCCGCGACGAAGCGGTTCTTCGGGCGATTGTAGATCGTCACCGGATCGTCGAGCTGCTGGATGACGCCGCTCTTCATGATGGCGATGCGGTCGGCCAGCGTCAGCGCCTCGATCTGGTCGTGGGTGACGTAGATCATCGTGTTCTTGAGCGCCTGATGAAGGCGCTTGATCTCGACGCGCAGTTCGGAGCGCAGTTTTGCGTCGAGGTTCGACAAGGGCTCGTCGAACAGGAAGACATCGACATCGCGCACCAGCGCCCGGCCGATCGCGACGCGCTGGCGCTGGCCGCCGGAGAGCTCCGAGGGCTTGCGCTTCAAGAGCGGCTCGATCTGCAGGATGCCGGAGGCGCGTGCCACGCGGCGATCGATCTCGTCCTTCGGAACCTTGGCGACCCGAAGGCCGAACGAGAGGTTCTTCTCGACCGTCATCTGCGGATAGAGCGCGTAGGACTGGAACACCATACCGATGCCGCGGTCCTTGGGTTCCTCCCAGGTGACGTTCTTGTCCTTGATGAAGATCTGGCCTTCGGTCGGCTCGAGAAGTCCGGCAATGCAGTTCAAGAGCGTGGACTTGCCGCAGCCGGACGAGCCGAGAAGGACCAGGAATTCGCCATCATGGATGTCGAGGTTGAGATTTTCGAGCACCGTCACCGAGCCGAAGGACAGCGACAGTTCGCGGATGGAAACGCTGCTCTGAGTGCGCGCGGAAACATTGTTGAGCATCAGGCTTACCCCTTGACTGCGCCGGCCGCGATACCGCGGACGAAAAGCCGGCCGGAAACGAAATAGACGATCAGCGGAACCGCACCCGTCAGCAGCGTCGCCGCCATGTTGACGTTGTATTCCTTCACACCCTGGACAGAATTGACGATGTTGTTGAGCTGAACGGTCATCGGATAGGTATCCGGGCGGGTGAACACCACGCCGAACAGGAAGTCGTTCCAGATGCCGGTGGTCTGCAGGATCATCGAGACGACGAAGATCGGCAGCGACATCGGCAGCATGATCCGGAAATAGATCTGCCAGAACCCCGCCCCGTCGATGCGGGCCGCCTTGAACAGTTCCTCCGGCAGGGAGACGAAATAGTTGCGGAACAGCAGCGTCTGGATCGGCATCCCGAAAATCGAATGCACCAGGATGAGGCCGTAGAGCGAGCCGTAGAGGCCCATTTCGCGCAGTATGATGACGATCGGATAGATCATCACTTGATAGGGGATGAAGGCACCGACGATCAGGATCGTGAAGAAGATCTCCGAGCCCTTGAACCGCCAATTGGCGAGCGCATAACCGTTCACCGAAGCGATCGCGATCGACACGATCACCGACGGCACGGTGATGCGGACCGAATTCCAGAAGCCACGCGAAAGGCCGTCGCAGTTCAAGCCCGTGCAGGCCTCCGCCCAGGCCTTCACCCAGGGCTCGAAGGTGATCTCCATCGGCGGCGAGAAGATATTGCCGAGACGGATTTCCGGCATGCCCTTCAACGAGGTGACCACCATCACGTAGAGAGGAATAAGGTAATAAATTGCCGCAAGGCCGAGCGCGCCGTAGACGATGATATTGCGCGACGAAAGCACCTTGCGAGGGCGTTTTCCCTGCGGCCCGGTTTCCAGTCGGGAACCGGCCGGAGCGGAAATGCCAGGCCCAGAAACGGGCATCGTGAGCGATTTATCCACGCTTGCGTCCTCCGAATTCGAGATAGGCCCAGGGAACGATGATGATGGCGACTGCGAGCAGCATCATGGTGGATGCCGCAAAGCCCTGCCCGAGGTTCTGGGCGAAGAACATGTAGTCGTAGACGTATTTGGCGGGCACATCGGAAGCGATGCCAGGGCCGCCGCTCGTCTGCGCCACGACAAGGTCGTAGATCCTGACGATGCCGCTGGCGATGATGACGAGCGTGGTGACGAAGACCGGCCGCATCATCGGGATGATGATGAAGAGATAGGTCTTCCACATCGGAATGCCGTCGACGCGCGCCGCCTTCCAGATGTCCTCGTCGATGCCGCGAAGCCCGGCGAGCATCAGGCACATGACGAGCCCCGTCCCTTGCCAGAGCGCGGCGATCAGGATGCCGTAGATGACGATGTCGGAATTGTAGAGCGGATCGAAGGTGAAGCTCGTCCAGCCGAGCGAGCGAACCACGGACTGCACGCCGAATTCGGGGTTCAGGATCCATTGCCAGACAAGGCCGGTGACGATGAAGGACAGCGCGAACGGATAGAGGAAGATCGTCCGGAACGTGTTTTCGAAACGGATCTTCTGGTCCATCAGCGCGGCCAGCAGGAAACCGATCGTCAGGCTGAAAATCAGCGACAGGCATCCGTAGGTCGCCAGATTCTGGATCGAGACGACCCAGCGCGGCGTATCCCAGAGCCGCTCATACTGTTCCAGACCGACGAAGGACAGGCGCGGCAGGAGCTTGGAATTGGTGAAGGAATAAACGACGGTCCAGATCGTGCCGCCGAGGAAGATCACCACGGCTGTCAGCATCATCGGGATCGAGGCAATCTTCGAATTGAGATTGCGGAATAACTGGTTGGGTCGGCCGGGCTGAGTGTGCGCCGCCATGGTCAACTCCTCTGGATGGCAAAGGCTGCAGGAAGCAAGCCACCACCGGCCCCGCCCCTTTCGGACGCGGAGCCGGCTGTTGGATCGCTGTCTGTCGGATCAACCGGCCTTGGAGAAAATAGCGACGAAGCGCTTCTGGGCTTCCTCGGCAGTGATCGACGTATTGGCGAAGAACTGCGACATCAGGTCTTCCAGCTGCTTCTGCGTATCCTGCGTGATGAGCTGGTCGGTGCTGGTGACGACATTGCCCTTGGCGAGGATCTCGAGACCCTTCTTCATGCAGTCGTTGGCGGCCGCAAGATCGACGTCGCCGCGCACCGGCAGCGAGCCCTTCTTGAGGTTGAAGGCAACCTGGGTCTTGGCATCGAGAAGCGTCGAGGCGAGCGCTTCCTGTGCCTTCGTCTTCGCCGCATCCTTGAGGACTGGGAAGTAGAAGGCGTCGCCGGCCGTCGAGATCACCTCGTTCACGCCGAGGCCCGGCAGGCAGGTATAGTCGACGCCGGCCTTCTTGCCGGCCAGCTGGAACTCGCCCTGCGCCCAGTCACCCATGATCTGACCGCCGGCCTTGCCGGTGATCACCATGTTGGTCGCCTGGTTCCAGTCCTGGACGTTGGTGCCCTTCGACATCTTGCGGGCATCGTCGGCCGCCTTGAAGACCTTGGCCATTTCCGGACCGGCCGCGACCTTTGCGTCCTTGTCGCCATAGACCTTCTGGTAGATTTCCTTGCCGCCGATCGCGACCGTCAGCACGGCGAACAAGCCGGTCGACTGCCAAGCCTGGCCGCCGATGGCGAGCGGCACTATACCGGCCTTTTCAAGCGCCGGAGCGGCTGCGACATACTCGTCCCAGTTCTTCGGAACTGCAACGCCCGCCTTCTTGAAGGCGTCGTTGGAAAGCCACAGCCACTGCCAGGAATGGATGTTAAGCGGCACGCAATAGATCTTGCCCTCGAAAGTACAGGATTTCAGCAGCCCCGCAGGGCGGACGATCTTGTCCCAGCCTTCCTTCTTGGCGAGATCGGTGAAATCGCGCATCAGGCCTGCCTGGACCAGCTCCTCGGCCTGGCGGCCATGGTTGAACTGGGTGGCCGACATCGGATCGCCGCCGGTGATACGGCTGATCATGATCGGACGGGCAGTGCCGCCGGAACCTGCAATCGCGCCGTCAACCCACTTGTTGCCGGTTGCGTTGAAAGCCTTGGCGAGTTCCGCGACTGCGGCAGCCTCGCCTCCGGATGTCCACCAATGGGTGACTTCGAGATCTGTGGCATGAGCCGCGCCTAACGGCAGCATCACGGTTGCGGCAAGAACAGCCGCCATAGAACGAATATTCATGAGTCTCCTCCCTCACTGAAACGTTGCCGTAAAAACGTAAGGCAATCCCCGATATGACGCAACCGGTTTTGTCCGAAAAAATCCGCGGGTCGCGTAAATACAACCGGAAGAGGAGTGCACGCAAATTTTCTGGCTCACTCATTCGCCCGTCAAGGCAGTCCAGAAGGCGCGATCTAGGCGACTGACGGGCAATATCAGGAAGTCTGATTTTCGCATCTGCAAAAACTCATTTCGCATCTGCGTTGTACAACTCTGAGGAATAGGGGTTTCCCGTCGGGCAAAATTCCTCTCGACATTTTACCTGTATCGTTTCAGTTATTAATTTCGTATTGGAGGACAGGGAGGTGTCGCGACGTTTCCGGGCAAGCTTTGGCCCTTTATAGTGGCCACCTGACTCGGGGGCAGCGACGGCAAATCATGGATGACAGCGGAAGACCAAGGACGGGCGGAACGCAGACGGCGGTCCGTGAACGTCCTACCTTGAAAACGATCGCCTATATGACGGGCCTCGGCATCACCACCGTCTCGCGGGCGCTGAAGGATGCGCCGGATATCGGGGCCGACACCAAGGAGCGCGTTCGCCTCGTCGCCAACCAGCTCGGCTACCAGCCGAACCGCGCCGGCGTGCGCCTCAGGACCGGCAAGACCAATGTCATCGCCCTGGTGCTCAGCATCGACGAGGAGCTGATGGGCTTCACCAGCCAGATGGTGCACGGCATTTCGGAAGTGCTGGGCGGCACGCAATATCACCTCGTGGTGACGCCGCATTCCTTCCAGAAGGACCCGATGGTGCCGGTACGCTATATCCTCGACACCGGCTCGGCGGACGGGGTGATCATCTCGCGTATCGAGCCGGACGACGCGCGGGTGCGGCTGATGACGGAGCGGAACCTGCCTTTCGTCACCCACGGCCGCACCGACATGGGGATCGTCCATCCCTATCACGATTACGACAACGAGGCTTATGCCTATAAGGCCGTTCAGAAATTGGTGGGAAAAGGCCGCCGGAGGATCGCGTTCCTGTCGCCGGGAAGCCGCTTCTCGTTCTACGTCCACAGCCGCGTGGGCTTCGAACGCGGGCTTGCCGATTTCGGTGCAACCGAAGTGCCGATGGGCCGGGTGACCAGCGAGACGCCGCTTGAAGAAACCCGCGCCTATGCGGAACGGATGATGCGCGCTGCCGAACCGCCTGACGGCATCATCTCGATCAGTGGATCGGCGACGATCGCGCTGGTGGCCGGGCTAGAGGCCGCCGGCAAGAAACTGGGCCACGATGTCGATATGGTGTCAAAACAGTCGGCCGATTTCCTCAACTGGATTCGGCCGGAGATCTATACGGTGAGCGAGGACATTCGCCAGGCCGGGAGGGAACTCGCCAAGGCCCTGATGGCGCGCATCGACGGCGTCGGGCCGGAACTGCTGCAGAGCGTCGCCAGCCCCGTCTGGTCGAAGATGGCGCCCAAGGACTAAGCGCTAGGGACTGAAACAAAAACGCCCGCCGGATTGGCGGGCGTTTTGCATTGCGTGGATCAATGATCAGGCGAACTCGCTAAGGCCGCTGCCCCACGGGCCATGGTGCTTGTCGACGCCGTCGAGGCGGTCGAAGCCATGGGCGCCGAAGAAGTCGCGCTGCGCCTGGATGAGGTTCGCCGTGCCACGGCCACGCCGATAGGCGTCGAAATAGGAGAGCGCCGAGGACAGCGCCGGAACCGGCAGGCCGGAGAGAGCGGCGTAGGACACGACGCGACGCAGCGGGGCGTCGGTATCCTTGACCATCTGCGCGAAGGCCGGCGTGACGATCAGGTTCGCCACATGCGGATCCTTGGTGAAGGCCGAGGTGATCTCATCAAGGAAGGCCGAGCGGATGATGCAGCCGGCGCGCCAGATCTTGGCGATCGTCGGCATTGGCAGGTTCCAGTTATATTCGACGGACGCTGCCGACATGACGGCAAAACCCTGCGCATAGGCGGCGATCTTGGCAGCGAGCAGCGCGCTTTCAAGGTCGGCGATGAAGGCAGCCTTGTCCTTCGGCGCTTCCGCGACCTTCGGCAGGCCGAAGATCTTTTCGGCAGCGAGGCGTTCCGTTCTCTGGGACGAGAGGACACGGCCGGCGACGGCAGCTTCGATGGCTGTCGCGGCAACGCCCATGTTCTGGGCTTCGATGACCGACCACTTGCCGGTGCCCTTCTGGCCGGCGGCATCGACGATGACGTCGACCATCGGCTTGCCGGAAATCGGATCGGCGGCGGTCAGCACCGTCTGGCTGATTTCGATCAGGTAGGAATTGAGGCGACCCTCGTTCCACTTGCCGAATACGTCGCCGATTTCGGTCGCGCTCATACCGAGGCCGTCGCGCAGGATGCCGTAGATTTCGGCGATCATCTGCATGTCGGCATATTCGATGCCGTTATGGATGGTCTTGACGAAATGGCCGGCGCCGTTTTCGCCGAGCCAGGCAACGCAGGGCTCGTCGTTGAATTTTGCCGAGATCGAGGTCAGCACCTTCTCGACGCGCTTCCAGCTGTCCTCGGTGCCCCCGACCATGATCGACGGCCCGTGGCGCGCACCTTCTTCACCGCCGGAAACGCCCATGCCGATGAAGGTCAGGCCGCTGTCCTTCAGATTGTCGAAGCGGCGCATCGTGTCGCGGAAATTGGCATTGCCGGCATCGATCATGATGTCGCCGGCCGAAAGGTAAGGCTTCAGAAGCTCCATCTGCTGATCGACCGGATCGCCGGCCTTGATCATGATGATGATCGGCCGCGGCGGGCGGATGGCGGCGACGAATTCCTCGAGCGTCTCGCAGGGGACAAGCTGGCCCTGCAGTTCGCCGGCCTCGGCGTAGAACTTGCGGGTCGCTTCCGGAGACCGGTTGAAGACGGCGATCTTGTTGCCTTTTTCGGCAATGTTGAGCGAGAGGTTAGAGCCCATGACGCCGAGCCCGATAAGGCCGATTTCTGCCTGTTCCACGGATGTGCCTCCTTATTGAGATTCGAGGGTGTTGTCGCATTCATATAGGGAAACGGCAAGGCGATGGCGACGCTAAACGATTAAATTTCCATGACACTCCGTCTCCGTCGCGGCGACGCAGAGACCTGTTTTCTCCGCGGCGGACGGCGTCTTGCGGCTGCCAAATTCGGATGCCACAAGGAGGTATGAATACGGCCAAAAATACGTTCAAAAACACGCCGATCCTGGCAATGCGCGCCGGCACTTACCGAGAGCGGCCGGCGAACGGGCCGCTGTCGAGGCTGTTTTGCCGTGTCTGGTCGCACCGTCTGCCGCAGGAGTTCGAGGGCCAGATTGTCGTCGTGCCGGACGGTTGCGCGGACCTGATCTGGACGGGCGGTCAACTGATGGTGATCGGCCCCGACCGCACCGCCGCCTTCCCTGCCCTCGCCCCCGGCGAAACCATCCTCGGCCTGCGCTTCAGACCGGGTGCGGCCCTGCACTGGCTCGACGTGCCGCTGCGGGAGCTGGTCGGACGAACCGTGCCGCTCCGCGAACTCCGGGACGACGTCCGGACGATGGAAGAACGGCTGGCCGAAGAGGACTGTTCAATGGAAAGGCGACGGCTGTTTGAGGGTTGGGCGGCGGGAGAGGCATCACTGGCTGCCGACCCCCAGAACCTGGCGGAAACGCTCTTCGATGAGCTCGGCAGCGACGCGCTGCCCGGCACGTCGGCGACGCAGGCGCTCGGCGAACGCACCTTGCGCCGCCGGAGCCACGATCACTTCGGGTATGGGCCGAAAACGCTTGAACGCATCCTTCGCCTCCAGCGCTTTCTTCGCATGGTGCGCCAGCCCGCATCCGGAAACCTCGCTCTTCTCGCGCTTGAAGCCGGCTATGCCGATCAGGCGCACATGACGCGGGACGTGAAGGAGCTGACGACTTTGACTCCGAGAGAAATTCGCGGGCAACTTTGCAGCTGATTGTCCGTTTTGTTCAAGAACCGCTGTTTCTCATCGGCTAGACCGAGGGAGAAAACGAGGATTCCTCCATGACCACCCTGCCCGCCCGTATAATTCATATCGGCATCGAGAGACCTTGGCAGCACGTCTACGCCTTCGCGAGCCAGCCGGAAAACATGCCACTCTGGGCATCCGGCCTTGCCGCCGGGCTTACCCAGGACGGTGACGACTGGATCGGCGACGGCGGACCGGTCGGCCTGGTGCGCATGCGGTTCTCGCCCGACAATCCATTCGGCATCCTCGACCATACCGTTACGATGGAAAACGGCCTCGTCGTCGAAAACCCGCTGCGCGTCGTGCCGAACGGCGATGGCGCGGAAGTCATGTTCACGCTGTTCCAGCGCCCGGACCTTGACGACTCGGCTTTCGAGGCAGATGCCGCCCATGTGCGGAAGGATCTCAGGACGCTGAAGAACCTGCTGGAAGAAGGAAATAGGAGGATCCCATGGGAACCAAGGGAGCGGATCGCAAGATCGACTATATCGAATTCAATGTGAAGGACGTCGAAGCTGCCAAGGCCTTTTACGGCTCGGCCTTCGGCTGGACTTTCACGGACTACGGACCGGATTACTGCGAGTTCCAGGACGGAAGGCTGACGGGTGGATTTGCGAAATCGGCGGATGTAACAGCCAAGGGCGGCCCACTCGTCATTCTCTTCGCGGACGATCTGGAAGACGCCCTTCGGCGGACCGAAAAAGCCGGCGGCAGCATCGTCAAGCCGATCTTCTCATTTCCCGGCGGACGGCGTTTCCACTTTGCCGATCCGGAAGGCTACGAGTTGGCCATCTGGTCCGACAGGTAAGGGTCAGGCCGCGGGGCGCCGGCGTCGGTCGGCAGTTTCCTGCATCACCAGAAGCGCGCCGATCAGCTGCGACGATCCCGAAACGCAGGGCGACATGCGGCAGCGGACGACGACCGTCTGGCCGTCAGTCTGATCGGCGTAAGTCAACGATATGCTCTCGCCCGCAAAGCAGCGATCGAGGTTCGGCTTGAAATCGTTCTTGAAACGGTGAAGGCCGACGAATTCAGCAAAATGCCGGCCGATCAGCGCGTCGCGATCGAGATCGAGACGGCGTGCGTTGGTCTCGTTGGAGTAGAAGATCCGATAACCCGGCGCGATCACCACGATACGGTCGGAAATCCGGTTCAGCAGAGCGTCGTCGAGAAAACCGTCTGCCGTCGCATCGGCGATCACTGCGTGCTCGTGCGGTTCCGGCTCCGGACGGCGATTTGCCGAAAGGCCGGTCTCCGGAACGACGTAGCGTTCCACCAGCATCTGCAGCAGATGACCGTTGCGACGGACGCAGCCGCGATCGTCGGCCTCTTCGTTCAGGAGATCGAGTGCGAAGCGGAATTGCGCCTGGATACTGGCCGGATCCTTGCTCTGGCTCGAAAACACGGCGAGCAGAAGCGGATCGAGGTCACGATCGAGCGAGGCGGTTGCATCATCGTCGTTGCGTTCGACGGCCTGCCGCAGATCGGCATATTTTGACCAGAACAGATCGATCAATGCTTCCAAAATGCCCTCCCCCTCGTGCCGGAGATCATCGCCGATCTTTCCCGAGATCGACGCCTCCGCTATTCAATGCGAATCAGATTAATTTATCCCTCAAGAAGCAGACCCAACTTGTGGCCGGTGACTTACGGTAGAAGTCCCGCTACGCGAGTTGAAGACACAATGGAATCTGATAGATAATCATATTACAGATACCGCTTGATATGCCACCGGTCGTGGTACCAGAGCCATTGTTCGGGATATTCGCGAACCCAGCTTTCCACCTTGTCGTTGAGGAGCTGCCCGGTCGCCTGGAGATCGAGTTTGCCGTTGGCATCGCGCGGCAGTTCGATCTTCGGTTCGATCTCGAGCCGAAACCGATTGCCCGGCAGCCGGATGCAGCGAGCCGGATAGACTTCCGCATCGAACTGCCGAACCAGCTTTGCGAGCAATGGGCTCGTCTGGACAGGTTGGCCGAAAAAGCTGGTCTTGAGGCCCTTGCGGAATTTCTGATCCACCAGAACGCCGACGCCGCCCCCCGTTTCGAGCTTGCGCGCCAGAGCAAAGGACGAGCCGGCATGCGAAGGCACGAGCTGGCCCATGCGGGCGCTGCGGAAGGCGAAGACCTTGTCGGCGATATAAGGATTGTTCGGCGGCCGGAAGAGAACCGTCACTTCGAGGCCGAACGCATTGCCGGCGACCGGCAGCAGTTCGAAATTGCCCGTGTGGGCCGTGAAGACGATGAACGGCCGCGGATTGTCGCGCAGGTCGGCGAAGATCGGAATACCGGAGACTTCCACCCTGCCCGGCTTGTCCTGTTCCGGATCGAAATCAAACAGCCGGTCGAGAAAGACGTACTCGGCGGCGAGCCGGCCCATATGGCCCCAGCTCGCTATGGCGATCTCCTCAAGTTCCTCGTCGGTCTTTTCCGGATAGGCGTTGCGCAGGTTGACGAGCATCAGCTTGTGGCGGCCGAGCTTCGGCCCGATGCGACGCGCCATCCGGTCGGCGAACCGGATGCCCGGATCCGCGGGAAAGATCTTCAGGAAATTCAGGAGCCCGAACGCGCTCTGCGCCACCAGCCATTGCTGGAAGTGAAGCAACGCCAGAGCGATCCGGGTAAGGAACATCTTCACGGGGGGACGCCTCAGTCCATCCGGAGCACGATCTTGCCGAACACCTGGCGGGTTTCCATCCGCTCCAGCGCCTTGTCGATCTCGCCGAAGGTGACTTCGGTGTCGATCACCGGATGAACGATGCCCTGGGCCATCTTCTGCATGGCATTCGCCATGTTCTCCATACGGCAGCCGAAGGAGCCGAAGAGCTTCAGCTGTTGCTGGAAGAGCATCATCAGGTTCATGTCGGTCGAAACGCCGGATGTGGAGCCGCAGGTGACGAGGCGGCCGCCGCGCTTCATGCACAGCATCGAGCCGGCCCATGTGTCCTTGCCGACATGTTCGAAGACGACGTCGACGCCCTTTTTCTTGGTGAGCTTGCGCACCACGCCTTCAAACCGGTCGGTGCGGTAGTTGATGACGTGATCGGCGCCGAGCGCCTTGGCCCGTTCGATCTTGTCGTCCGAACCGACCGTGGTGATCACCGTGCAGCCGATCTTCTTGGCGAGCTGGATGGCCGCGGTGCCGATGCCCGAGCCGCCGGCATGGACCAGAATGGTTTCACCCGGCTGCAGCTTGGCATTGTCGAACAGCATGTGCTCGACGGTCCCGAAGGTGACCGGTGCAAGCGCTGCGGCAACCGCATCGACGCCCGGAGGTGCAGGCACGAGCAGGCGGGCCGGCAGGTTGGCTTTTTCCTGCGCGAAACCGTCGAGGTGGAAGCCGTGCACGCCGGACACGTGTTCGCAGAGATTGTCGCGCTTCTCGCGGCAGGGCTTGCAGAGGCCGCAGGTGCGCGCGCCGTAGATCGACACGAGCTGGCCCGGCAGGACGTTCGAAACGCCTGGCCCGATCGCCTCGACGACGCCGGAGGCTTCCGCTCCGATCGTCAGCGGCATCTTGCGCTTGGCGAATGCCATGCCGCGCCAGCCCCAGACGTCGATATGGTTGAGCGCGACGGCCTTGACCCGCAGCGTTACCTCGCCTGGGCCAGGGGCCTCGGGCTCGGGAATGTCCACCGCTTCGAGCTTCCGGTCATCGATCAGTTGCAGAGCGCGCATAATAGGTCTTCCTTCGCCCGGAGGCGTCCCAATTCGTCAAACGTGATTGGCGACGGTCTCTAAGCCGGTTCCAGCGCCATGACAAGGCTGGCGTTCTGTCCGCCGAAGCCGAATGAGTTGGAAAGGACCGCCGTCGGCTGTCCATCCCGCTTTTTGTTCGGCACGACATCGAGCACGATCGTCGGATCGGGGTTGGTATAGTTGATGGTCGGCGGCAGCGTACCGGTCAGCATCGTCTGGATCGAGAAGACGGCTTCGACAGCACCGGCCGCAGTCAGCGTATGGCCGATCATCGACTTGTTGGAGGAAACCGGAATTTCCTTCAGTCGATCGCCGAAGACGGCGAGCATAGCGCCATATTCCATCTTGTCGTTTTCCGGCGTCGAGGTGCCGTGCGCGTTGATATAGCCGATGCTGCTCTCATCCATGCCCGCGTCTGCCAGCGCCGCGCGGATCGTCGCAATCGCCGGGCCGCCGTCCGGCGAGGAACGGGTGCGGTGGAAATGGTCGGCCTTTTCGCCGCAGCCCTTCATGATGCCGAGCACCTTGGCACCGCGGGCGATTGCCGATTCGAGCGATTCGAGCACCAACGTCGCCGCACCTTCGGCGATGACGAACCCGTCGCGATCCTTGCTGAACGGCTTGGAAGCCTTTTCCGGCGGGTCGTTCTGGGTGGAGAGTGCGGAAAGGAGCGAGAAGCGGATCAGCGACTCGGCGCTGACCGAACCGTCGGTCGCAACCACCAGCGAACGGTCGGTACGGCCCTGGCGGATCGCTTCGACGCCGAGCTGGATGGCCGTCACGCCGGAGGCGCAGGCCGTCGAGAGGGTCACGGGCAATCCCCGGGTGCCGAACTTGTCGGCGAGGCGTTCGGAGATCGAGCCGAACTGCACGGCTTCGAGAAAGACCGGGTCCGGGCGTTCGCGCATGGCGGCGAGGAAACGGTCATAGGCGTCGCCTTCGACCTTCGACGGCGGAGCGCGGTCGGCAAGCGCGAAACGATCGCTCCATTCCGGCTCGACCGGCGGTGCCGCAAGAAAGAGCGGCCCGTCGAAATCGCCGGAAAGGCCAGACTGGGCGAGCGCTTCGGTGGTGGTCTCGCGCGCAAAGGCGAAGGAACGTTCGACGGAGTTTTCAGCCGGAACGGCGATAAAATCCACCGTGCCGCTAATCCGGGTGGACAGGCCTTCGGTCGGGAAGCGGGTCACCTTGTGGATGCCGGAGGTGCCAGACGTCAGCGCCGCCCAGTTATCGGCAAGTCCCTGCCCAAGCGAGGTGATGACGCCCATGCCGGTGATCGCGATGATCGGGCGGCCGAGATGATCCTTGAAGCGGTTGTCGCTCATCAAAATCTCCTTTACGCGGCTGAGAGGACCGCTAGGCCCTCGCCGCGCGTATAACCGACGGTCGTCACCACGGCATGTTTCGCAGGCCCAGCCATCGGCTTCTCGTTCTCGGCGTCGAATGTGGGTACTGTGGCTGCGCCGTCCAAGGTCAGTGCCGCAAGCGCCAGACCCAATGGGAACTGTGCCTCCATGCCGTGGCCGGTGATACCGCCAAATCCGCGGATCGCCGCTCCGGGGAATTCCTTCTCCAGCAGCGCCTTTTCCCGCGTCGCGAGATCGACGACGCCGCTCGCTCCGGAAAACACGATCGTATCGCCCTTCGAAATGCCAGAAGCGTGGCCGGCAAGACGGGTGATGCGCTTTTCGAGCCTGCCTTCATCGCGATTGCCGCGATCGCCCTCGATCGCGTCGATGACGGCGTAGATATGGGCGCCGCGCGCTTGCGCATGGGCGCGCGATTCGAGCACCAGGAAGGCCCCGACGGTGCCCATGATCATGCCGCCGCCATTGTCGGCGGAACGCGACCAGAGAGGATGCCAGCCACCCGTCGCATGCGCCTGGATACCTTCGACCAGAAGAATGATGTCGGCCCGCTCGGCGACGAAGGCGCCGCCGACCAGGCTGTGGGTCGATTGGCCCGCCTTGATGCGGTGGAAGGCGGTCTCGACGGCGGAAATGCCGGCCGCTTCTTCGCCCATGAACGTACGCGACGAACCGGTGACCTTGTGGACGATCGAGATATTGCCGGCGACCAGGTTGGAAAGCTGGGCCAGAAACAGCGTGGGGCGGAGCTCGGTGGTCAGTTTCTCGTTCAAAAGCATTTCGCGGTCGTTGCGTTTCAGCGCTTCGTCGACGATCAGCGAATCGACCTTGATGTCGCGCTCGCCGCCGCCGGCGGCGACGATCATGTCCATGGAGGCGCAGGCTTCGGCGTCCGTCTTGAAGCCGGCGTCGTCCAGCGCAAGGCCGGCCGAAAATACGCCGAGCCGCTGCCAGTTCTCCATCTGGCGCTGGTCGCCGCGCTTGGCGATCTGCGCCGACCAGTCGATCTCCGGCATCGGATGCACCGGATACGGCGCAAAACGATCGGTCTCGACATTCGGCGCACCGGTTTCGGCCGACGACAGGAGCGCGATATGCGGCTCCTTGCCAACGCCCTGGCTGGTGACGATCCCGATACCAGTGATCACGACATCATTGTCAGACTTCATAATGTCCTCTTTGCCCGCCGGGTTCGATGGGTGGGCTATTACGCGCTTGCGGCGATCGCGTCCATCAGGCCGACTTCTTCGGCGCGCTTGCGGACGATCGGCGCCAGCGGGATTTCGCTGAAAGGCATAGTGCGCAGCTTGAGCTGGGCGTCGCAAACTTTCTTGCCGGCGCTGGTAATCTTGGCTTTGGTCACCGCATACCCCGATCCCTCATGCTCCAGAAACGCCTCGATGTCGAGAACCGCGTCCGGCTCGACGAAGGTGCGCATCTTGGCGCCGTCGACCGACATCAGAAACGGCATGGCGGCGAAATCGGTGGCAGCAAGCACCAGGAAACCGGAGGCCTGAGCCATGGTCTCAATCAGGAGAACGCCCGGCACCAGCGGCATCCCGGGAAAATGGCCTTCGAAGACAGGGCTTTTAGCCGGCACGATCGATTGCGCCTTCAACACCTTCGCCCCGAGATCGACCGCCACGACGCGGTCGATCATCTGGAAATATTCGAGCAGCATGAGATTTGCCGGCCGGGAAGATCGGTAACGATCAGCCCTTCGCCGCCTTCAGCTCGTCGATCTTGGCACACAGGTTCTTCAGAACGAAGTATTCTTCGGTCGAAACCTTGCCTTCGTTCACTTCCTGGGTCCACTGTTCCAGCGGAATCTTGATCCCGAATTCCTTGTCGATGGCGAACACGATATCCAGGAAATCCAGGCTGTCGATGCCCAGGTCATCGATCGTGTGGCTTTCCGGCGTGATGGTCTCGCGATCGATTTCGCTGGTCTCAGCAATGATGTCGGCAACTTTGTCGAATGTAGCAGTCACGCCCATGTCCTTCGCAGAATATCAAAATCAAGGTTCCACATAGGGAAATCGATCACAAATGCCAATGGCTTCGTCCTCCCGCATGAAAATTTGCACCGGAACTGTTGCCTAAACAGCAATCGGCTAGGCGCCGGAGGCCCGGTTGTCGACCAGCGCAGCCCGGATCACCTCCAGAACCTCGCCCGATCGGACGTCGGTGCACACCCACTGGCTCGGCTGGCCATCCCAGGCCGTGCCGACGAATTTGCGGCCACTATCGGGTGCCTGGATCGTTTCGCCGTCGGCAATGCCGCC
The DNA here is from genome assembly GCF_002968555.1 of Neorhizobium sp. T6_25. Lineage (NCBI taxonomy): Bacteria > Pseudomonadati > Pseudomonadota > Alphaproteobacteria > Hyphomicrobiales > Rhizobiaceae > Neorhizobium > Neorhizobium sp. T6_25. The sequence continues at coordinate 109,418 of NZ_PVBL01000009.1, read as the reverse complement.
GCAGACGACTCGCACCGGACCACCACGCAGGATAAAGAGATCCGGGCGTACCAGATAGACGCAGGCCGTGCTGTCGTGCACCGCCATGCCGGAAATGCCGACCCGGCTCTTGTAGAACTCGATGTAATATTGCGACAGGTCGGATAGCAGCTGCACAGACTTTTCGCCCGACTTGGCCATGTCGGCAAGATATTCCCCGGTCATGATCGTCTTCATCGTCACGTCCAGACCGACGATGGTAACCTTCCACGGCGTGGTAAAGATGATGTCGGCGGCCTCCGGATCGCCATGGATGTTGGCTTCCGCTGCCGGCGTGACGTTGCCGTTCACATCGAAGGCGCCGCCCATGACGACGACTTCCTTGACGAGACCGGCGAAATCCGGATCGGCCTGCAGCGCCAGCGCCAGATTGGTCATGCGGCCGACGGCGATCAGCGTCACCTCGCCCGGATTGTCGCGGACGGTATCGATGATGAACTGGTAGGCGGGACGCGGATCGAGCGGCCAGTCGATCGTCTCAGGCAGGCCGATATTGCCGAGACCGTCGAGACCGTGCACGACGGAAGCGGCGCGATCGTCGCTGCGCAGCGGATCGATCGTCCTGTCGGCGCCTTTGGCGATCGGGGCTGAAATTCCCCATTCCTGATGCAGGAATTGGGCATTACGGGTGGTGAGATCGAGCGGAACATTGCCGAAAACGGTCGTCACGCCGAGAAGATCGATTTCCGGGTGCCGGTGCAGAAAGAGCAGCGCCATCGCGTCGTCAACGCCGGGGTCCGTATCGAAAATGACCTTGTGCATAAGCTTTTCCTCGTTCGGCTCTTCGAAAGCCGCGCACAATAACGCCAAACCGATGATGCGCAATCCCGGAAGCAACATGGCTGGGGTCCTGCCGGAGGCGGTTGCAGTCGCGACGGTTCGATGCGAGAAGCACGCCGCACCCGTCCGGATGCGCTTTCGCCGATAGAGTCTCCTCCCCTTGACCGACCTTGCATTCCAATTCCTCTTCCTGCTGTTTCTTGCTGCGATTTTTGCCGGTTTCGTCGATTCGATCGCCGGTGGTGGCGGGCTCATCACCATTCCGGTCATGCTGATCGCCGGCATCCCGCCGCTCGAATCGCTTGCTACGAACAAACTGCAGTCGCAGTTCGGGTCAGCATCCGCGACGATCGCCTATGCGCGCCGTGGCCATGTGAACTTGAAAAGCCAGTTGCCGATGGCGGCGATGTCGATGGTCGGCGGTGCCGTCGGTGCCGCGCTCGCGTCATTGGTGCCGGCGGGCTGGCTTGCCGCGGCAATCCCGTTCCTGCTGATCGCCATCGCGCTGTTCTTCGCCATCAAGCCCAATCTCAACGATATCGACAGTCACCGCCGGGTGACGCCCTTCGTGTTCGGGGTGACGATCGTCCCGTTGGTCGGCCTGTATGACGGCATATTCGGGCCTGGCGCCGGCTCGTTCTACATGCTGGGTTTCGTGCTGCTCGCCGGCTTTGGCATGCTGAAGGCGACCGCCCATACCAAGCTCATCAATCTTGGCTCGAACTTCGGCTCGTTCGTGGTCTTTGCGGCAACCGGGTCCGTACTTTGGAAGATTGGCCTGATCATGGGCGTCGGCCAGTTCCTCGGCGCCCAGGTCGGCTCACGGCTGGCCATGAAGAACGGCGCGAAGCTGATCAAGCCGCTGCTCGTCATCTCCTGTCTGGCGCTCGCCGTGAAGCTGATCGCCGACCCGACCCATCCCGTCCGCGTCTGGCTCGGCTTCTAGCCCTTCATCCTGAGCGGCAGACCGGCGGCGACGAAGAAGACCTCGTCGGCAGATGCCGCGATCCGCTGATGCAGCCTTCCGGCATGGTCTCTGAAATCCCGCGCCATTCTGTTGTCCGGCACGATGCCGAGGCCGACCTCGTTGGAGACGACGACCAGTTTCGCCGAGAGGCTTTCGAACCGGCGCACGAATGCGGCCGCAGCAGTGTCGATATCGCGCTCGTCCATCATCAGGTTGGTGAGCCAGAGCGTCAGGCAATCGACAAGGATGACCCTCCCCGGCGCATCGATTTCGGCCAATCGCTCCACCAGATCGAGCGGCACTTCATGCGTGGTCCAGCCGTCTCCGCGATCGACACGATGCCGGGCGATGCGATCGCGCATCTCGTCGTCATAGGCACGACCGGTGGCCACGTAGTGCCGTTCCAGGCCGCTTTCCTTGGCAAGCCTTTCCGAAAACCCGGATTTGCCCGAGCGGGCGCCGCCGAGGACAAGGGTGACGTGACCGTTGCGTGTCATGGAGAAAATGGCCTGAACCAGAGGGGACCGGACGATTCGTAGACAGGAGGCGTCCGGCCCTGTTGGTGATGATGTCTCTGGATTCGCATTACGGTCAAATGGTGCAGCTATATACGCGAAGTGTCAACCAACACCCGCCTGCCGTCGCTCGGTCTCATCGACGCGGGCAGCCACGGCTGGCCGGGTCCGGCCAGCCGATTTCGGCCACAAATCCGCACATTTGGCAAAGGAGGCCGCGGCCCCGTATTTGACAATCGCGAATTTGACAACGATCGGAAGATGAAGTGTCCGCGGGCCAACAGAACGGGCCTGCCATCGGACGGCAAGGGCGACCGGTACGCACTACCTGATCCGGCGCCAAGCGCGAGCTAACCGCCCGCATGAAAAGCAATAACGCGACATTCTTACCGGATGGTTAGTGAACTCCGTAAGCCGCGTGTTTTTCTCATTTTTCTGTTCTTTCCGAAAAAAATGACCGTGTGAATAGCGGCGGCTACCGGAAAAAGGCCCAGCCTGACACGACATTGTTTCGCACTCAGTGAATGTTTGCCTCGCCGCAAGCGACGATCTCAAGGAGCAGCAATCGATGGCCGGCGCAGATTGCGCGGGCGTATGCATGTTGATTTCTGAGGAGGAAGACGTACCGTGATTTGAACTGACATAATAAATGCACAGTATCCGTGGAAAGCTGTCGCGATGCGAACGAGACCTATACTCTCACCGGCCTGCTCAGACTGAATCCAACAGTGTGCACCACCTCGCGCTCGATTGAAGTGAACAGTGAAAGGAAAGACCGGGAGGTCCCTGAATGAAAAAAATCCTCGCTTCCACGGTCTTCGCCGCCGGTCTCTATGCTTTCGCAGGGTCAGCCTCGGCGGACTGCGGTGCGGTCTCGATCGCCGAAATGAATTGGGCTTCGGCCGGCATTGCGGCCAATCTCGACAAGATCATCCTCGAACAAGGTTTCGGCTGCACGGTCCAGCTCGTCCCGGGCGACACGCTTCCGACCTTCACTTCCATGAACGAAAGAGGCCAGCCGGACCTCGCGCCGGAATTCTGGATCAACTCGGTGCGCACCTCACTCGACAAGGCCGTCGCCGAGGGCCGCATGATCGTCGGCGCTGAGATCCTCTCCGACGGGGCCGTCGAAGGCTGGTGGATTCCGAAATTCCTCGCCGACGCCCATCCCGATATCAAGACCGTGCAGCAGGCACTGACGCATCCGGATCTTTTCCCGGCACAGCAGAAAGCCGGAAGGGGTGCCATCTACAACTGCCCGTCCGGCTGGAGCTGCCAGGTTTCGACCGCCAACCTTTTCCGAGCGCTTGGCGCCGACGAAAAGAAATTCGATCTGATCGATACCGGGTCTGCCGCCGGCCTTGACGGTTCGATCACCAACGCCTTCGAGAAAAAGACCGGCTGGCTCGGCTACTACTGGGCGCCGACCGCCTTCCTCGGCAAATACGAGATGGTGAAGCTCTCCTTCAACGTCCCGCACGACAAGGCCGATTGGGACGCCTGCACCGCCGTGCCGAACTGCCCGAACCCGAAGGTCAATTCCTATCCGACGTCGCAGGCCTTCACTCTGGTCACCAAACAATTCGCCCAGAAGGCCGAGGTGGCGATGGACTATATCAAGAGGCGCAAGTGGACCAATACGACGGTCAACAGCGTGCTCGCCTGGCAGGAAGCGAACAAGAGCACCAACGAAGCTGCCGCCAAACATTTCCTGGAAAGCAGTCCGGATATCTGGACCAAGTGGGTCGCTCCCGACGTCGCCGACAAGATCAAGGCGTCGCTCTGAAGCGATTGCTTGAACCGGCGCTGCTGAAGCCGCCGGCGTCGCGAAGAGGCATGCGGCTGCGAGTTGCAATCATATAAAGGTTTCTTTATATGATATTTCCATTGCAAGGAACGCCGCCATGCCGACCGCCAACGCACTGACCGAACTTCTGGCCGAAAAGGGCGTGCTGCTGGCCGACGGCGCGACCGGCACCAATCTCTTCGCCATGGGCCTCGAGGCCGGCGAAGCGCCGGAACTGTGGAACGAGGCCGCGCCTGAAAAGATCGAGAAGCTGCATCAGGATTTCGTCGATGCGGGCGCCGACATCATCCTCACCAATTCCTTCGGCGGCACGCGCCAACGGCTGAAGCTGCACAAGGCCGAGGGTCGGGTGCACGAACTCAACCGGCTTGCCGCGCAGATTGCCCGCAAGGTGGCCGACAGAGCGGGCCGCAAGGTGATCGTCGCGGGTTCGGTCGGACCGACCGGCGAATTGTTCGTTCCGCTCGGAGCCCTGACCCACGAGGATGCGGTCGCCGCTTTCGCGGAACAGATCGAGGGCCTGAAGGCCGGCGGCGCCGATATCGCCTGGATCGAGACGATGTCCGCGCCGGAAGAAATCCGCGCGGCGGCCGAAGCTGCCGTCAGGGCCGGGTTGCCCTATACCTATACCGGCTCTTTCGACACAGCCGGCAGGACGATGATGGGCCTCGATCCCAAGCAGATCCACGGCGTGGCGAAGGATGTCGGCGAAGGCCCGGTCGCGGCCGGCGCCAATTGCGGTGTCGGCGCGTCCGATATCCTGTCGAGCCTGCTCGACATGACCGCCGCCGATCCCGACGCCGTTACCATCGTCAAGGGCAATTGCGGTATTCCGGAATTTCGCGGCGCCGAGATCTTCTATTCGGGCACGCCGCCGCTGATGGCCGAATATGCAAGGCTTGCCCGCGATGCCGGCGCAAGGATCATCGGCGGATGCTGCGGCACGTCCTGCGAACACCTGGCCGCCATGCGCGCCGCACTCGACGACTACACCCCTCGGCCGCGACCGACGATCGAGGAAATCGTCGACAAGATCGGCCCGCTGCGCAATAAGACCGCCAGCGAATCGGGCGGAGATTCCGGCCGGGAAAGACGCCGCCGCCGCGGCTGACCGTTGGGCTGAAGGACACAGACATGGCAAACATATCCCCGATCGGCAGCCGCGAAACGGTGGCGGAGAGCCTTTCCGCTTTCTCGGCCGAAAATCAGTCCTGGCTTATTCTGTTGATGGACAATCCGACATCCGACGATCTGCTGCTCGATGGTTTGCACCTCTACCTGCATAATGCGTCGGAAGCGAAGTTCCTGAATTCGCTGAAGCTGCAGAAATGCGGCGAGTGGATCGGCGACATCGCCCCTGCCCGGCTGCAGATCCGGCTGATGGAAGCGGCGAAGTCCAGCCAGCACCCGGCCTATTCGGCGTTTCGCGAGGGGCTCGCCCGCTCCGGCGGCCTGGAGCGGGCGTATCCCAAGGTTTGAGTGACGCCTAACGACGGTCGAGGGTTTCGGCGAGCCGCACCAGGTCGAGGAACCCGCCCCGATATCCGAACGCATCCTCGCCGCGGGCATTGCGCGCCATGTCGAGGATCAAGCGGTAGGGATAGGCATCGAGCGCATCGGTGCCGCGCAGTTTCTGACCGAAGGCGGCGACGGCCGTGGCGAAACGCACGTCCTGAGGTGCCGCCGAGAAGTCGCGCACCGCATTCATCTCCGTGACAACAGTGGTGATCAGCTTGCTGGTGTCGCCATCCGGCTGCTTGTAGCGGATCCTGACGAAGGCCATTTCATCGGAGACCGGGATGGGCGCCGACGCCGCGGCCGGGCCGTAACGGAGCGGGTCGTTGAGTGCCGAGGCACTACCTTTCGGCGTCACCTCGTAGATCGCCGTCACCGCATGGCCGGAGCCGATATCGCCGGCATCCACCCGGTCGTTGTTGAAATCCTCGCGCTTCAGCGCCCGGGTCTCGTAGCCGACCAGACGATATTCGCCGATCTGTTGCGGATTGAACTCCACCTGGATCTTGACGTCCTTGGCGATCGGGAAAAGCGTCGAGCCGGCCTCGTCGACAAGCGCCTTCTGTGCCTCGGCGAGTGTATCGATATAAGCGGCCGTGCCATTGCCGTTCTGAGCGAGCGTCTGCATCAGGCTGTCGTTGAGATTGCCCTTTCCGAAACCGAGAACCGAGAGGAAGATGCCGTCCTTGCGGCGCTGCTCGATGATCCGCTTGAGCTCTTCGTCGCTCGAAACGCCCACGTTGAAATCGCCGTCGGTGGCCAGCATCACCCGGTTGACGCCGCCCTGGATAAAGGCCTGGCGGGCCAGGCGATAGGCCGCATCGATGCCTTCGGCGCCGGCCGTCGAGCCGCCGGGCCGCAGATTGTCGATTGCAGCGAGAATCTTGTCCCGCTCACGGGCGGACGTCGGCTCAAGCACCGTCCCGGCATTGCCTGCATAGGTGACGATCGAGACCTTGTCCTCCGGCTTCAATTTGCCGACCAGCAGCCGGAAGGCGCTTTTCAGCAAAGGCAGCCTGTCCGGCGCGTTCATCGAGCCCGATACGTCGATCAGGAAAACAAGATTGGCGGCAGGCTGCGCGGCCGGCGCGGTCTCGAAGCCCTTGATCGCCACATGCATCAGCCGCGTGCCACTATTCCACGGCGTCGGCGTGACGGTGACGGTGGTTCGGAACGGTTCGTCGACCGTCTGCGGCCGTGGCCAGTCATAGGGGAAATAGTTGATCATCTCCTCGACGCGCACGCTGTCCGGATCCGGCAGATGTCCCTCCAGCAGCGAGCGTCGGACGAAGGCATAGGACGCGGTATCGACGTCGACGGAGAAGGTCGAGACAGGATCGGTCGCGACGCTCTTTACCGGATTGGTGTTCGCATTGGCGAAACGGTCGCGGCTTTCTTCGAGCGGCGGCAGGATTTCGCGCTCGGTTGGCGCATAACGGGGAGCGGCGGCCAATGGTACCGCGCGCTCAGCCATGACCGGCGGCGGTGCCACGGGAGCGGGCGTAGCCGCTTGAGCGGGTGCCACGCTTCGTTTGGCCGCGCCACCGTCGGCCTCCCGCTTGTTCAGCAGCCGGGCAACATCCGAGGCGTCAAAATCGCTTTGCCTGGAGAGTTGAGCCGATGGTGCAGCGTCACTGCCCCGTGCCGTTTCCTGCTGCTGCGGTTCAGCCGGCTTCGCGACTGACGGCACCGGAACTCTTTCCACAGTGGGCTTCGGCGCGTCCAGGACTTGCGGCAGGGCGACTTGGCCTGAAGTCGGCAGGTTTCCGCGCGTCAGTTCGAATGTCAGCAGTGCGGCTGTGGGAATGATCAGCATCGTCGCAAGCGCAGAGCCGGCGAGATAACGGTGTTGGGTGACCATGCGAGTGCTCCAGATCCGATTGAGAACGGAGCTTTGACGCTGCCACCGGGAGCTTCCTTTGCCGCGTGCGGCATTTTTTTCCGTCTCGTCGAACGCCTGCATGGCGGCGGCAAGCGCACGGGCGCGTGCCGCATCGGAAGCGCGGGGCGCTGGCGCAAGGTTGCCGAGCTGGTCGAATTCGTCCGTCATGGTCAAACCGCCTCCTTCTTCAGAAGGTCCTTCAATCGTTTGCGAGCCTCGTGCAGATGCCAGGAGACCGTGTTTTCGCTGCAGTCGAGAACGCCCGCCGCAGCCGCATGCGAGAGCCCCTCGCTATGGACCAGTAGGACCGCATCCCGCTGCTTTTCCGGCAGGCGGCGCACCGCGGCCCACAGCCAGTTACCTCGATCGTCTTCCTCCGGCTCCAGATGCGAAAAGAAGATCGGGTCGTTTGCAAGCCGGTCCTGGTCCCGTCGCCGGCGGGAGGACTGGCGCTGATGGTCGCGCACCGCATTCAGTGTCAGCGTGTAGAGCCAGGTGCGGAACGCCGACTGCCCCTTGAAGCTGCGGATCGCCTTGCCCAGGCGGATGCAGACGTCCTGGGCGATGTCTTCCGCATCGCTTTGCGAGCCCGACCAGCGCCAGGCGACGGCATGAATGAAATCGTAATGCGCCGCGACGAGCGCTGAGAACGCATTGCGGTCGCCCTGGCATGCCTTATCGAGGATTTCCGCGCTCACTTATCCGCCCGCTTTTCCGTCGCTTACGAGGTTAGACGTTCCGCTCCGGAAATTCCTTGGGTGCTCAAGAAAAACTTTTTCGTTCACCGCACCAGCGCTTCCATATGGAACCGGAGCTGCCCCGGCGGGTAGCGATGTTGCACACCCACCGGACAGGAATTGCGGGCAACACAGCCGGAGGCCATGCAGGTCATCTTGCTTGCATCGCTTGCAAGATAGGCGCTGCATCGGGCAATGTCGAAGCCCGACAGGCTGACCGCATTGACGGGACAGGCCGACAGGCAGGGCTTTTCGGCGCAATTCTCGCAAGGACGCTCGGCCGCACCAGGCGAATTCTCGATCGCAAACGGAAAACCAAAAGCGCCTCGATAACCGTGCCAGAGCCCGAACTGCGGATGGATGAGGATGCCGAGCGGCGACGACTTCAGACCTTCAGCCTTCATCGCCCATTGCTGGAACGGCTGCCAGGGCGGATCGGACGGGAAATAGGCAGCGGCTCCGAGCTGCTCGGCGAGCGGCCGGATCAAGGACTTCGACCACGTGTCGAGGGGATCGGGACCGTCATGGCCTTTTCGCCATTCCGTGAACGACGGCCAGATCGAACCGCCGACATTGCCGAGCAATACGACGGACCTGGCAAGGGATCCGTTGCCCAGCAACGGACCCTCGCCCGTTCCAAAATTCACCACGCCGCGGATCAGGATGCCGTGGGGTTCGAGCCCCACGGCAATCTCGTCGAGAACTGGTGAAGGCGGCCTCACCGAGGCCCCTGGTATCGGTAATGCGGTCGCCAGACACCCTCCTGGATGAAATCGGCGACCAGCCTGGCACCGCCTTGCTCCCTGGCGGCATCGGGCTCTCTTCAGGTGAAGGCGTCGGGCATCGAATCCTTGCGATCCTTGATGAATGCCAGCAGCGCCTCGTCGATCGCGGGATCGAGCGGCGGTGCTTCGTAGCTGTCGAGCCAGGAGCGGCAGAGCGCATTCGCGCGCTGCTCGATCCGCTTCTCGCCCTCGATTTCCCACTGTTCGAAGGAATTGTTGTCCATCAGTGCCGAGCGGTAGAAGGCCGTCTGGAAATGCGCCTGGGTGTGGGCGCAGCCGAGATAATGGCTGCCGGGGCCGACTTCGCGGATTGCGTCGAGGGCCTGGCCTTCTTCGGACAAATCGACACCCTGCGCCATCTTCTGCATCATGCCGAGCTGGTCCTGGTCGATCATGAATTTCTCGTAGGACGACACCAGGCCGCCTTCCAGCCAGCCGGCGGCATGCAGCACGAAGTTCGTGCCGGCGAGCAGCGTCGTGTTCAGCGTATTGGCCGATTCGTGCGCCGCCTGGGCATCGGGCACTTTCGAGCCGCAGAGCGAACCGCCGGTACGGAACGGCAGGCCGAGGCGGCGGGCAAGCTGGGCCGCGCCGTAAGAGACCAGCGACGGTTCCGGGGTCCCGAAGGTCGGCGCACCGGACTGCATCGAGATCGACGCCGCGAACGTTCCGAACAGCACCGGCGAGCCCTTGCGGATCAACTGCGTCAGCGCAGCACCCGCCAGCACCTCGGCAAGGATCTGCGTCAGCGTGCCGGTCACCGTCACCGGGCTCATGGCGCCAGAGAGAATGAACGGTGACACGACCGAGGCCTGGTTATGCCGCGCATAGACCTTCAGTGCGCCGAGCATGGTCCCGTCGAACACCATCGGAGAGTTGGCGTTGATAAGGTTCAGGGTGACGCAATTGTTCTCGACGAACTCGTCGCCGAAGACCAGCTTCGCCATGGCGACGGTGTCCTCGGCGCGTTCCGGTGCGGTGACCGATCCCATGAACGGCTTGTCGGAATACTTGATATGGCTGTAGATCATATCGAGGTGCCGCTTGTTGACCGGCACGTCGACCGGCTCGCAGACCGTGCCGCCCGACGAATGCATCGACGGCGCCATATAGGCGAGCTTCACGAAATTGCGGAAATCCTCGATCGTCGCATAACGGCGCTTGCCGTCGAGATCGCGCACGAAGGGAGGTCCGTAGACCGGCGCGAACACGGTCGCATTGCCGCCGATCTGGACATTGCGCTCCGGGTTGCGCGCATGCCAGGTGAATTCGCTCGGTGCGGTCTTCAGGAGTTCGCGGCAGAGGCCCTTGGGGAAATGCACCCGGTGGCCCTGGACGTCTGCACCCGCCTTCGCCCAGAGATCGAGCGCCTCCTCATCCTCGCGGAATTCGATGCCGATCTCTTCGAGGATCAGATCCGCATTGCGCTCAATGAGAGCAAGGCCCTCCTCGTCAAGCACCTCGTAGACGCCTATTCTGCGGGTGATATAGGGCAAGGAGAGGCCGGGACCGTTGCCTGCGCGGGCCGCGCGGCGGCCTGCCGCTCCCCGCTCGCCGCGGCCGCGTCTGGCCCCGCTGCCTGCCGGTTCCGTCTCTGGGGTCAAATCGTCCATGATGTTCCTCGCCTCCGCTTTGAAAAGCGCCTCAAGCCTTTTTGATGCGCCATGCTAGGCTCAAGCGCAAGCCGAGCCCCGCCTTTCTGCGTCACGGGTTTGTACAGGACAGACATCACGCAGTGATCTTCCGTCGTTTTTCCGACGCGCCGCTGTCGCATACGAAAGAAATTGCCAAGCAAATTAAAGGTACAGATAGTCGGGACGGTAAACGTCTGATTTGCCGGCCTTCGAACCGGCCCCTCGAACGAAGGGAAGCATTGCATGTCCGACGACGAAATCATCCTGGCGGAACTTTCAGACGAGGAACTCGTGCAGCAGATGCACGACGACCTTTACGACGGCTTGAAGGAGGAGATCGAGGAGGCGACTAACATCCTGCTCGCTCGCGGTTGGACGCCCTATGACGTCCTCACCAAGGCCCTGGTCGAGGGCATGCGCATCGTCGGCATCGACTTCCGCGACGGCATTCTTTTCGTGCCGGAAGTGCTGCTATCGGCGAGTGCCATGAAGGCGGGCATGTTCATCCTGCGGCCGCTTCTGGTCGAGACCGGCGCCCCGAAACTCGGCAAGATGGTGATCGGCACCGTCAAGGGCGACATCCACGACATCGGCAAGAACCTCGTCGGCATGATGATGGAGGGAGCGGGCTTCGACGTGGTCGATCTTGGCATCAACAACCCCGTCGAGAACTATCTCGATGCGATCGAGCGGGAACAGCCGGATATTCTCGGAATGTCGGCGCTTTTGACCACGACCATGCCCTACATGAAGGTCGTCATCGACACCCTGAAGGAAAAGGGCATGCGCGACGACTATATCGTGCTTGTCGGCGGCGCGCCGCTCAACGAGGAGTTCGGCAAGGCGGTCGGCGCCGATGCCTATTGCCGCGATGCGGCGGTCGCCGTCGAAACGGCAAAGGAATATATCCGCCGCAAGCACAACAGCCTTGCCGCCGGCGCTTGAAGCGCCGGACGGTTTGCTGACGGCGACGCTTTAGCGCGCAGCGCGATCGACCCGGCGGCCCGCGTCCTGCGTGGCGTTGACGGTATTGGCCGTATCCTGGCCCATGCCGCGAATGGTATTGCCGCAGGAAGTGAGAGAAACCATCGTCGCGAGAAGAGCGGCGATCACCGTGACTGTCTTGGCCGTCATGTTAGAATACTCCGATGGAGAGAGATGAAATCGTGGCGGAAATGGATTTTCCGGCAAAGGAACGTTCAACTCGCGAAAAAGTTCACGTAATCGCGTGCGGAGCGATCGCGCGGGAAATCCTTGCTGTTTCCAGGCAGCAAGGTCTTGGCCATATCGATCTCAATTGCCTGCCGGCGATCTGGCACGCCTATCCGCAGAAGATCGTTCCGGGTCTTGAAAAAGCCGTTGCCGAGGCGCGGAAAGCCGGCTTTGAAAAGATCTTCTTCGCCTACGCCGATTGCGGAACCGGCGGCGACATAGACCGGCTCTGCGCGCGAGAGGGCATCGCCCGCATCGAAGGCCCGCACTGTTATTCCTTCTTCGCCGGAAACGACGCTTTTGCCGCAAAAGCGGACGAAGACCTGTTCTCGTTCTTCCTGACAGACTTTCTCGCCCGCCAGTTCGAGGCCTTCGTCATCGAACCGCTCGGCCTCGACCGCCACCCGCAGCTGAAGGACATGTATTTCGGCAATTACCGAAAACTCGTCTATCTCAGCCAGGAGGAAGACGAGGTCCTTCAGGACAAGGCGCGTGGAGCCGCCGAGTATCTCGGCCTGGAATACGAATACCGCTTCACCGGCTACGGCGACCTCACGCAGGCGTTACGCTCGGTTTAACCGTTTCTTCGGGCCTTCGGCGGAAGAGTGCGGCCCTGCGCTTTTTGCGGGGGGATCGATGCAGGACGGGAATTCTCGGATCGTGGTGATGACATCAGGCGGGGTGAACCCGCAGGTGATGATCAACGCATTGGCAAAACATTTTCCCGACCTGCATGTCGTCGAGGAACAGCCGGAATCGAAAGGCACGTTGCTGAAACGCCGCGCCCGGCGGTTCGGCTGGCTTACAGCGCTTGGCCAACTGGCGACGATGATCGCGTCGCGGCTCACCAAGAGCGTGGCGGCAAGGCGCTCCGCCGAGATCATCCGCGACTACGGCCATTCCGCCGAACCGAACCCGGCAATCCCCGTGACGCACGTGCCATCGCTCAACGATCCGGCCTGTCACGCGGCGGTGACAGTCCTGAAGCCCGCCGCGATCTTCACCATATCCTGCCGCATCCTGTCGCCGCAGACGCTTGGCGCGATCCCCTGCCCGGTCATCAACTTCCACGCCGGCATCAACCCCATGTACCGCGGCCAAATGGGCGGTTACTGGTCGCGCGTCGAAGGCGACGAGAAGAACTTTGGCGCCACCGTGCATCTGGTCGACAAGGGCATCGATACCGGTGGGACGCTCTACGAGAAGCGGGTGGAGCCGGCGGGCTCGGATTCGCTCGCCACCTATCCGCTGCTGATGACCGCCACTTCCGTCGAGATCAGCGTCCGCGCACTTCAGGATGCCATCGACGGAACGCTGAAGCCGTACCAGCCGCAAGGCCCCTCCGCACTGCGTTTTCCACCGCCGATCTGGACCTGGCTCTATCACGGACTGACCCGGAAGATCTGGTAACCGGCATCCGGCCCGGCATCCCGCAAGGCAATCCCATCGCCGCGTCGTATTTTGCTGGGTGCGACGTCGTCGCAAGCGCAGTCTTGTCGCCCGCACCCGTGCATGCTGCACCTCAACACGGAGGAATTCATGGCCGACCGCATCGTCGTCTTCTGGCGGGATATTCCGGCGCAGGTGATCATCAAGAAGGGCCGCCAGACCGCCAAGCGGGAACTGTCGCTGCGCTTCACCGAGGCGATCGACATGTGCGCGATGCGCAGCGGCGCCGCCGGCACCGACGACTATCTCGCAGAATGGCGCAAGGCCGAACCGATCGCCGTTTCCGACGATCTTGAGGCCGAAGCCGACAGGGCGGCAGCCGAGCTCGAGGCAGCCTATGACAGGGAAAAACTCGTCGCGCTGGTGAAGACCGGCGGCCGCGAAACCGCCTGACGTTCAGACAATCACATCGTTTCTGCGCCGCATCGCGCGCCTGGAGGAAGAAATGACCCGCACCATCGTCGCATCCGCAACCCGGGAGATCGTGATCGGCTTCGACCAGCCCTTTTGCGTGATCGGCGAACGCATCAACCCGACGGGCCGCAAGAAGCTCGCGGCAGAGATGATCGTGGGCAATTTCGACACCGTCATCAGGGATGCGCTGGAGCAGGTTGCGGCGGGCGCCACCATGCTCGACGTCAATGCCGGAGTCACCTCGGTCAACCCCAACGAGACCGAACCTGGCCTGCTCGTCCGGACGCTGGAGATCGTCCAGGGCCTCGTCGACGTGCCGCTGTCGATCGACAGTTCGGTGACAGCCGCAATCGAGGCGGCGCTGAAAGTCGCCAAGGGCCGGCCGCTGGTCAATTCGGTGACCGGCGAGGAGGAAAAACTCGAGGCGATCCTGCCGCTCTGCAAGAAATATGACGTACCGGTGGTGGCGATCTCCAACGACGAGACCGGCATTTCGATGGATCCGGACGTCCGTTTCGCGGTCGCCAAGAAGATCGTCGAACGGGCCGCCGACTACGGCATTAAGCCGCACGACATCGTCGTCGATCCGCTGGTCATGCCGATCGGCGCGCTCGGAACAGCCGGCCTGCAGGTCTTTGCGCTGCTGCGGCGCCTGCGCGAAGAATTGAAGGTCAACACCACCTGCGGGCTCTCCAACATCTCCTTCGGCCTGCCGCACCGCCATGGCATCAATGCCGGCTTCATCCCGATGGTGATCGGTGCCGGAATGACGTCGGCGATCATGAACCCCTGCCGGCCGCAGGAAATGGAAGCGGTGCGCGCCGCCAACGTGCTCAACGGCACGGATCAGAATTGCGGTAACTGGATCATGACCTATCGGGACTATAAGCCGGTCGAAGGCGGTGGAACTGCTGCGACGGCTACACCTTCGGCTGCCAGCGGCCGACGCGGCGGCCGGGCCGCACGGGCTGGCGCCGGAGCGCGGACGGAGTAAGTACAGGTATCATGGCGGATATTTCCAAGAGAGATCCCCTCGTCCTCTTCATGCCGTCTGGCAAGCGCGGCCGGTTTCCGGTCGGCACGCCGGTGCTCGATGCCGCGCGCCAGCTCGGCGTCTACGTGGAGAGCGTCTGCGGCGGGCGGGCGACCTGCGGGCGCTGCCAGATATCGGTCCAGGAAGGACATTTCGCCAAGCACGGCATTACCTCGGCGAACGACCACCTGTCGCCGATCGGTCCCAAGGAGGAGCGCTACGACCGCGTGCGCGGGCTTCCCGAGGGACGCCGCCTCTCCTGCTCGACCCAAATCCTCGGCGATCTTGTCGTCGACGTGCCGCAGGATACGGTGATCAACGCGCAGGTGGTCCGCAAGGCCGCCGACGAGCGTGTCTTCGACCGCAATCCGGCTATCCGCATGTGTTATGTCGAGGTGGAAGAGCCCGACATGGAAAAACCACTCGGCGATCTCGACCGCCTGAAGGCGGCGCTTGCCGCCGAGTGGCATTTCGACGATCTGGATGTCGATTTCCACCTGATTCCCAAGGTCCAGCAGATTCTGCGCAAGGGCGAATGGAAGGTCACGGCGGCAATTCACAAGGACCGGGACGACGATCGCGCCCGCCTCGTCGCGCTCTATCCCGGCCTGAAGAACGAGGCCTACGGGATTGCCTGCGATATCGGCTCGACGACGATCGCCATGCATCTGTCGTCGCTGCTGTCGGGTCGCACCGTGGCGTCGGCAGGCACATCGAACCCGCAGATCCGCTTCGGCGAGGATCTGATGAGCCGCGTTTCCTATGTGATGATGAACCCAGACGGGCGCGAGGCGATGACATTAGCCGTGCGCGAGGCGCTGAACGGACTGATCGAAAAGGTCTGCGCCGACGGCGGCGTGTCCCGCGCCGACATTCTCGACAGCGTCTTCGTCGGCAACCCGATCATGCACCATCTGTTCCTCGGGATCGACCCGACGGAACTTGGCGGAGCCCCCTTCGCACTTGCAGTTTCCGGAGCGGTAAAGGTCAGATCATCCGAGATCGGCTTGCCGATGAACGACGGCACCCGCACCTATCTCCTGCCCTGCATTGCCGGCCATGTCGGCGCCGATGCCGCGGCGGCAACCCTGTCGGAAGGTCCGCACCGGCAGCAGGAGATGATGCTGCTGGTCGATATCGGCACCAATGCGGAAATCGTGCTCGGAAATTCGACCCGCGTCGTCGCGGCCTCCTCGCCGACCGGTCCGGCCTTCGAAGGTGCCGAAATCTCATCGGGCCAGCGGGCAGCACCCGGTGCCATCGAGCGTATCCGCATCGACGCCGAAACCCTCGAACCGCGCTTCCGGGTGATCGGCATCGAGCCCTGGTCGGACGAGCCGGGTTTCGCCGATGCAGCCGCTGCGACCGGCATCACCGGCATCTGCGGTTCGGCGATCATCGAAGTGATTGCTGAAATGTATCTTGCAGGCCTGATCTCGGAAGACGGCGTGGTGGACGGCGCGATGGCGGAGCGCAGCCCGCGCATCCTCCAGAACGGCCGGACTTTCTCCTATCTCGTGCATGACGGCGAGCAGCGCATCACCGTGACCCAGAACGACGTGCGCGCCATCCAGCTCGCCAAGGCGGCGCTTTATGCCGGCGTCAAGCTGTTGATGGACAAGCAGGGCGTCGACCATGTCGACCGCATCGGGCTTGCCGGCGCCTTCGGCACGTTCATCGATCCGAAATACGCGATGGTGCTGGGTCTTATCCCGGATTGCGATCTGGGCCGCGTCAAATCGGTCGGCAATGCCGCCGGCACGGGGGCGCGGATGTGCCTGCTGAACCGCGGCTACCGCCGCGAGATCGAGGAAACCGTGCGCAGGATCGAGAAGATCGAAACAGCCCTGGAGCCGAAATTCCAGGAGCATTTCGTCTATGCCATGGCCCTGCCGAACAAGGTCGATGCCTTCCCGCACTTGGCGGCGGTCATCACCCTGCCGGAGCGAAAGGCACCGGCCGAGGCTTCGGGAGAAGGCGGCCGCAGACGTCGCCGCAGCCGCGAGTAGGATCAGGCAGCAGCGGCAACCAGAGAGCCGAAAGCCTCGCGGATGCTTTCGGCCACAGCCTTGCCGGGCACGGAAAGCTGCGGTGCCGTCAACAGTCGGATATCGAAGTTGATGAGTTCCGGCAGGCCCTCTTTCGCCCCGAGTATCTGCATGTCGTCGGTGACGTAGGAGCGCGGGAACGGCGCGATCGCCAGATCGGACAGCACTGCGGCGCGCTGCGCCATCGTATGGGCGCTGGCATAGGCGATGCGATAGCTCCGCTTGTGCTTCTCGAGCTGGGAAATCGCATCATGTCGCCACACGCATCCGTCTTCCCAGACCGAGATCGGCAGCGGATCGCGAAGGTAGGCCGTGCCGCATTTGGCGCCGGCCCAGACCAGTCGTTCCGTGTGAATCATCTCGCCGGCCGTCGAGAAAGGCCGGGTCGCACAGTTGATCAGCGCCAGGTCCAGCCGCTGCTCGTCCATGCGCTTCTTGAGCGCCAGGCTCATGTCGACCGTGACATCGACCATGATGCCCGGAAAGCTTTCGCCGAAGTCCTTGAGAACCTTCGGCAGGAGGCGTTCGGCGATATCGTCCGGCGCGCCGAGACGTACCACGCCGGAGAGTTCCGGCATGACGAAACGTGACACTGCCTCGTTGGAGAGCGCCAGCATGCGCCGCGCATAGGAAAGCAACATCTCGCCATGCTGCGTCAGCGACACCGAGCGGGCGTCGCGCAGGAATAGCGTCGTCTTCAACTGCTCTTCCAGTTTCTTGATCTGCATCGAGACCGCTGACGGCGTACGCAGAACTGCATCGGCCGCGGTCGAGAAATTGCCGGTTTCGGCAATCGCCACGAACGTGCGCAATACGTCATTATCGAGCAGCGGAAGCGGCGGGCGGAATGGAACAGTCATGTCAGCCTCTATCAATAATTCTGAACTTAAGCACCATATCATTTCGTTTGATTGAATGTCAAACCGGCGGCATACTCAAAAACATCGGAAGCAAGCGTCGATACCAAACAGAATTTCATGAGACGCATAACTTGCATCCGATTGATTGATGGATTGACGGCGTTCATTGTCCCGACTGAGCGTTGTCCCATGAGACACCCAAGGAGAACTGACATGACTATGATCACCTATCAGGAGAGCGATCGCTCCCAGTCCCGGCCGTCATCGTTCGCCTCGCTCATCCGCCCTGCCCTGGACGCGGTTATCAGGCTTCGCGATCAATGGCGTCGTCGCCAGACCGAAAGAATGCTGGAAGGTCTGCCGGCAGAAATCCGCAAGGACATCGGGTGGCCGACGACCAATGCCGCACCGCATCGCCGATAACCCTCCCGCTCCATGGCCCGCCGACGCGAACAGCGAAGCGGGCCATGGAGTCTGAGACACGCATTGAGCCCATCGCCTTTGGCATTTAAGTCTGCGACCCGCTTATGTCGCAAAAATGTTATCAGCCTGTCGTCGAAAGCCCTTCTCCGCCGCCTTTCCCCGTGCCAATGTCGCTTTTGAAGAAAAGCGGGCCGCAATGTACGGCCACGAACAAGGGGAATGACGGCATGAATGTGATGACCAAAAACCCGACAGCAAAGCGCTCTCTCGTCTTTTTTCTTGTTCCCCATTTCACCATGCTGCCTTTTGCTGCGGCGGTGGAGACGCTGCGAATCGCCAATCGCATGCTCGGCTATTCGGCCTATACTTGGCGGCTCTGTTCCGCCGACGGCGAAAAAGTCTATTCCTCGAGCGGCATCGGGATCGAAGTAAACTCTTCTCTCGCCGATGAACGTCGCAACCTCTCCGGTGAAAACCGTCCGAACATGGTTCTGGTCTGCTCGGGCGTCTACGTGGAGGAGTTCAACAACAAGTCGGTCAACGCCTGGCTGCGCGAAACCTATAACCGCGGCATTGCCGTTGGAAGCCTCTGCACCGGAGCGCACGTTCTGGCCCAGGCCGGGCTTCTGAACGGCAAGCGCTGTGCGATCCATTGGGAGAACCTGCCAGGCTTTGCCGAGGCATTCCCGCAGGCGGAAGTCTATGCGGATCTCTACGAGGTCGATTCGAACCTCTATACCTGCGCCGGCGGCACCGCCTCGCTCGACATGATGCTGAACCTGATCAGCCAGGATTTCGGCGAGAACCTTGTCAACCGCGTCTGCGAGCAGCAGTTGACGGACCGCGTCCGCAACCCGCACGACCGCCAGCGCCTGCCGCTGCGGGCTCGCCTCGGCGTCCAGAACGCCAAGGTTCTGACGATCATCGAGGTCATGGAAAACAACCTCTCCGAGCCGCTGTCGCTGGTCGAGATCGCCGACGACGCCGGCCTCTCCCGGCGTCAGATCGAACGTCTGTTCCGCCAGGAAATGGGCCGCTCGCCGGCGCGCTATTATCTGGAAATCCGGCTCGACCGGGCAAGGCACCTGCTCGTACAGTCCTCCATGCCCGTGGTCGAGGTGGCGGTTGCCTGCGGGTTCGTCTCCGCGTCGCATTTCTCGAAATGTTATCGGGAGGTCTACAACCGTTCGCCGCAGCAGGAACGGGCCGAGCGCAAGCTCAACATGAACACGTCACGCACCGGGGTCGTGGCCTGAGCCGTGGGATTGCGGCGGGTCAGCCCGCCGTCTGCAGCACGATCGTATAGTCCGAGAGCACCCGATTCCTGCCATGGCTTTTCGCCATGAACAAGAATTGTTCTGCGGCGTTGAGATAATTGTCGAACGTTTCCGGGCCGCAGACCTCCGCCAGTCCGATCGAAACGGTCATCGAAAAATCGGCATCGCCGGAAACGATCCTAATGCCGGCGATATCAAGCCTCAGCTTCTCGCAGAATTCCGTCGCCGCGGCTACATCGAGACCGACCAGCAGCATGCCGAAGTCTTCGTCACCCAGCCGCGCAAGAAAATGTCGGCTGCCGCGACATGCGTAACCAAGCCTGGCGGCGGTGGTCTTGAGGACCTGGGCGACGGTTTCTTCGCAGTGGACAGCGTTCAACCGCCGAAAATGGTCGATGTCCACGATCGCGACGGCGCAGGCTATCCCCTCGGCAAGAGATTTCCTCACCAACGGTTCGCCAAGCCGATAAAATTCCTTCAGGCTGGCAAAACCGGTCAACGGATCGGTGGCCAGACTGGCCGTCTCCATCTGGATGCGCGACGGCGCCGCCAAACCGTAGGTCAGGCGCTCCTTCTCCCGGAAATGCTGGCTTAGAAGGTACGGCATGCGGAGTTCCTCGGGGATCAGGCGACGTTCTTCACCGCCGTTTCCTGACGTCTTGCCTGCATCGACCGGATCTGGATGAGCGTATCCAGGTTCTGGTTGACGCGGCAGTAAAATTCCTCGTCGATGAAGGGACGCAGCATGAAGTCATTGCCGCCGGCCTTCAGGAAACGGGCCGAAAGCAGCCGGTTCGAAGAGGACGACACGCCGATAATCCTGAGTTCGTGCGAGCCGCGCACCGAACGGATTCGGCGGGTGAGTTCGAAACCGTCGATATCGGGCATGTTGTAGTCGGTGACGACGAGGCCGATATCCGGGTTCTTCTTGAGAATATCCAAGGCCTTGGCACCGTTCTCGGCAACGCTGACCCGGAAATTGTAGCGCTTCAGACGGCTCGAGAGCAGCGCCCGTGCGGTCGGGCTGTCGTCGACGATCAGGACGTGGTGGCGATGATTGGTAAGGAACCGGCAGACCGATTCGGCCAGCATCTCGACCGCGAAGACGTTGTCCTTGAGGATATAGTCGACGATGTCCTTGGTCAGCAGCTTATCGCGGGTTTCCTCATGGAAGGTCCCGGTAAAAACGATGGTCGGGATCGACAGATCGACGAGATACTCCAGCGCTTCCCCGTTTTCCGCGCCTGGCAGATTGATATTTGAAATCGCCAGCATCACCGGCTCGGCGGAGCGGTCGTAGGCGTACTGCAATTCCTCGAAGTTGCGGCAAATCTCGACCTCGATGCCGAACAGCTCCTTGAGCCGGGTCCCGATCATCGATGTGAAGACGTTCGAATCCTCCGCAAGGAGAATGCGGGAGTTTGCCAGTGATTGGCCGGAATACTGCATCCCGGAGATGCCGAGGAATGTCATGGTGCCCCTATCGAATAAGATATTATCCCCTCTGATAACATCCCTAATGGAAACGGTTTGCAGAACCGTTAATCGGAGCCGCACTACGGTATCAAAACGGTACGGGCGGCCCGAAGACCGCCCGCTAACGTCAATGACTTCTTACTTTTAGCCGGTTTTCAGGCCCGCAGCGCAGCATTGTCGGTGTCGAACGGGCTTTCCGCCACGACGCTGGCATTGTAGAGGCTGCCGAGAATCTTGATCTTGAGCCTGGTGCCGGTCTCTGCATAACCCGGTTTGACCATCGCAAGCGCCAACGACTTGCCGATACGCCAGCCGTAGGCGCCGTTGGTGGCGCGGCCGATCAATTCGCCATCCTCGTTGTAGATCGCCTCCGACCCGCGGGCATCGACATCATTGGCGCCTTCGATGACCAGCGTGCAGAAATTCCACTTCAGCCCCTTTTCCTTGTAGGAAAGCAGGCCCTCTTTGCCGAGAAATTCCTTGTCGGTCTTGATGAACCGGTCGAGGCCGGATTCATAGGCATTGTACTCGATCGACATTTCGCGCGGGATGAGCCGGTAGGATTTCTCGACCGACATCGAGAGCATGGCTCGGATGCCGAAAGGCTTGATGCCGAATTCGGCACCGGCTTCCATCAGCTTGTCGAAGATGTAGTTCTGCATCTCGATCGGGTGATGCAGTTCCCAGCCGAGTTCGCCGACGAAATTCACTCGAAGCGCATGGGCGGATGCCATGCCGACGGAAATCTCCTTGCCGGACAGCCAGGGGAAATCCTTGTTCTCCAGGCTGGTGCGCGTGAGTTTCTTCAGAACCTGGCGAGACTTCGGGCCGGCCAGAACCAGCACGCCGAGCCTCTGGGTGATCTGGGTCAATTTGACCGAGCCATCTGTCGGGGCGAGCTTACGCAGGTAATCCTGGTCATGCGCCTCATAGGCGCCAGCCGACACGAGATAGAAACGATCCGGCGCCCACTCATAGACGGTGAACTCGGCACGCACCCCGCCCTGCTTTGTAAGCAGGTGGCAGAGCGCGATGCGGCCGCGCTTCTTCGGGATCGCATTGGCAAAGATCGAGTCGAGGAAAGCGCGCGCACCCGGGCCGGACACTTCCATCTTGGCAAAGGCAGACATGTCGAGCACGCCGACATTCTCGTGGACATTCTTGACCTCGTTGCCCACGTGGTCGAAATAGTTCGAGCGGCGGAAAGACCATTTTTCGACGATCCGGCCATCTTCCAGTGCCGGCGCATGATTGTGGCCGGTCAGCACCTCGACGCCGACGCCGAGGTCTTCCGAAGGCACTTCATAACCTTCAGGCGCGAACCAGTTGGCGCGTTCCCAGCCGTAGACGGAGCCGAACACCGCACCCATCTTCTTGAGCCGGTCATAGACCGGCGTCGTCTTCAACGGACGCGCGGCAGAACGCTCCTCGTCGGGATAATGCATCGTGAAAACATTGGCATAGGCCTCTTCGTTCTTCTCGATGAGGTAGCCTTCCGTTGCGTAAGGCCCGAAGCGGCGCGGATCGACGCCCATCATGTCGACGGTGGGTTCGCCATCGACGATCCATTCCGCCAGCTGCCAGCCGGCACCGCCGGCCGCGGTGATGCCGAAGGAATGACCTTCGTTCAGCCAGAAGTTCTTGAGGCCGGGCGCCGGACCGACGATCGGCGAGCCGTCCGGCGTGTAGGCGATCGCCCCGTTATAGACCTTCTTGATGCCCACTTCGCCGAAGGCCGGCACGCGCACGATGGCGGTCTCGATATAGGGCATCAGCCGGTCGAGTTCCTCGTTGAAGAGCTCGTATTCGCTCTCGTCGGACGGACCGTCGACGTAACAGACGGGTGCTCCGACCTCGTAAGGCCCCAGCAGCAGGCCGCCATTCTCCTCGCGCATGTACCAGGAGGAGTCCGATTCGCGTAGGACCCCCATTTCCGGCAGGCCCTTGGCCTTGCGCTCCTGGATCGCCGGATGCGGCTCGGTGACGATGTACTGGTGTTCGACCGGGATGACCGGAATGTTGATGCCGACCATCTCGCCGGTCTTGCGGGCGAAGTTGCCGGTACAGGAAACGACGTGCTCGGCGGTGATCTCGCCCTTGTCGGTGGTCACTTTCCAAAGCCCGTCCGGCTGTTGTTCGATGGCGGTGACGGTCGTGTTGCGATAGATCGTGGCGCCGAGGTCACGCGCACCCTTGGCAAGCGCCTGGGTGAGGTCGGCCGGCTGGATATAGCCGTCGTCCGGATGCTGGATGGCGCCGAGGATCCCATCCATCTCGCAGAGCGGCCAGATCTCCTTTACCTGTTCGGGCGTCAGGACATTGACCGTGACACCGATCGTCTCGGCGATCCCGGCATAATACATGTACTCTTCCCAGCGGTCCCTGGTGCGGGCGAGACGGATGTTCGAGACTTTCGAGAAACCGACATTCATGCCGGTCTCTTCCTGCAGTTCCTGATAGAAACGCACCGAATATTTATGCAGCTGGCCGACCGAATAGGAGAGGTTGAAAAGCGGCAGAAGACCCGCCGCATGCCAGGTCGAACCGGAGGTCAATTCCTTGCGTTCGATCAGGACGGCATCGCTCCAGCCCTTTTTCGCCAGATGATAAAGCGTCGAAACACCGACCACGCCGCCGCCGATCACCACCGCCCGTGCATGTGTCTTCATGGAAAGAACCCCTCTTCGGCCTCGTGCGGCCTTTTCGCAAACTGCAGGGACTATGCAATTCCGACAGGCGGGCCAAACGCCTGATTACGACATGCCAAGAGCCAGCCCGCGACGATCCTCAGAATGGCCGCGGGGCTCGAGCGGAGGGACGGTCATGCGCCGCCTCTTGCATCGTTCTCCTCCTGCGGGATCGGCCTGCCCCGATGAAAGATGATTTCCTGCTGCGGGAACGGGATATCGATCCCCTCCTCCTTGAACCGCTTGAGGATGGCGATCCTCAGATTGTTGCGAATTCTCAAGCCCTCGCCCATGTCGGCCAGATGGAACCTCAGCTCGAAATTGAGCGAGGAAGGACCAAAGCTCAGAAACTCCACGTGCGGTTCCGGATTGCGCAGCACTTCCGGCACCTGATCGACCAGTTCCAGAAGGATATCCATCACCTTCTGCGGATCGGTGTGGTGGCTCACCGCGACCGGCACCTCGGAACGCCCGATCTTGTTGCGATGCGTCCAGTTGCCGACCGGCGAATTGATGAGGTCGGAATTCGGCACGATGATCGACTGCTTGCGGAACGTCTCGATCTCTGTGGCGCGCACCGAAATGCGCTTGACGATACCTTCCGTCGCCCCGGTCACCACATGGTCGCCCACCTTGAAGGGCCGCTCGACGAGCAGGATTAGGCCGGACACGAAGTTCGAGACGATATTCTGGAGGCCGAAACCGATGCCGACCGACAAGGCGGACGCCACCAGCGCGAAGCTCGACAGGTCGATGCCGGCGGCAGAAACGCCGACGAGCACCGCGAGCCCGACGCCGAGATAGCCGATACCGGTCTTGACCGAGTTGCGGACGCCGAGATCCACCTGGCTGCGCGCCAGCACATTGCCGTCGATCCACTTCTGCACCCAGCGGGTGACGACGAAACCGAGGCCGAAGAGCAGAATGCCGCCGAGAATGCCGACGATCGAGATCGAGATGTTGCCGATCCGGATCTGCGTGAAGAAACTGTAGATCCAGGCTTCGATATCGGCGATCTGGAAGCCCCAGGTCAGCAGGATGAGGGGGATGCCGAGGATCAGTGCAAAGGCATAGATGCCCAGTCCCGCGACGAGCCCTGCCTGGTCGAGGGAGACCTCGCCGAAATTGAAGCTTTCGGCCAGCCGGCGACCGACCGCCGTATCCGTGAACGACCCCTGTTTCGAAACCGCCCTGCCCGACAGCAGCCCGATATAGATCAGCACGATCACCGCGCCGGTCAGCACAATCTGGGTCGAAGCGAACCGGGCAAGCCCCACATATCCTGTCAGCACCGACAGGATCAGGAGCAGGCCCATGATCCGGAGGAACAGTGGAAAGAAGCGCGGCCACCGATGTCCCGGCCCATCGGGATCTTCACCCTCGACAAGCCGCGGCTGGACGAAGGAGATGGCAATCAGGATCAGGCCTATGATCACCGACGCGAGCAGGCTTTTGACGATGGTCAGAACCAGCGGCGAATTCAGCGCCTCGCTGATCGCGCCGAGCAGGTAGTCGAGCCCGTTGACGATCGCCATGGCGAGCACGGCGAGCGTCAGCAGGCGGGCGCCGCGATTGGTGATGCGGACGAGCCGCCACTCCGGCTCGCCCGGCGCCAATACGCCATAGGTGAGCTTCCAGACGAAATTGACGAACCAGACGAAGCCGAAGAAGGTCACAATGATCGGCGTGATATCCGTCCGCAGCACGTTGAAGCCGTCGAGGAACAGGAAGGAGGCGACCAGGAAGGCCGCCAGCGACACGGTCTGGATGACCGTCGACCAGAACGCCACCGACAAACGCCTTATGTAGGAAGGATGCTCATGGTCGTTTCGCCGGATGAAGCGCCCGAACAGCCGGTATCCTCCGGACAGGAAGAGCATGGCCGCGCCGAGCGACAGCGCCAGAGCGCCCAGCAGCTGCAGCTTCTTGAATTTCCAGACGAAACTGATCCAGCCGCTGAAGGTGGAGGCGAAATTCCTGACCTCGGCGACGAACGCGTGGCCGGCATCGGCAAACAATTCGCCCGACAGCTCGGTGTGGCGGAACAGCGTCTGGGTAAACAGCGTCCGGCGCAGATTGGTGATCGTGTTGGCGACCTGGTTCGCGCTGTTGGAAAGCCGGCCGGCGTCGTCGACGATAAGATTGAGCTCGGAGCGCTCGTTCAACAGCCGGTTGCGCTCTTCGACGACCGCGGGCGCTTCCGGAGGCTGGCCGGCTGCCGGCGCCTCGCCGAGGCTTTTGAGCCGGGCCTGGATCTGTTCGACGCGGGTGCGCATGGCATCCGAGGCCGAGCGCATTTCGCCGACGATCGTTTCCGCCTGGACCCTGAGTTCCGCAAGGCGCGCATCGTCATCGGCGTCGCTTTGGATCCGGTTGCGGAAGCTATCGAGCCGCTGACGGATCGTGTCGATCTTGCCCTTCATGTCCGAATTGATGGAATCGAGGGTGACGTCGGGTGGCACCTGCTCCTGGCGCTGTCCCTGCGCCTGCTGTTGCGTCTGGGCCAGCACATGCGACGGCGAGCCCAGCTGGACGGCGGCGGTCATGAGTGCCGCAAAGAGCACGCGGGTTACCCGCAGAATGGTTGAACGGCCGGTCGTGGGAAGTTCTGTCAAATGTCTGCTCTTTTGTCTTTCGATCGGATTCGTCGGCGAAAATAGAGTGACTTCTGGGCGAAGAAAAGGAATGCTGTAGTCCAGGTTCCAGGAATTGTTCCAATTCCTGGAACCTGGAACATTTCTTCGCGTTTCCCCGTCCCAACAATCATTGAGGGTAAGTCATGGAACAGGCAGGTATCGGCTGGATCGCAGCCATCATCATCGGCGGCATTGCCGGCTGGCTCGCCGAAAAGTTCATGAAAAGCGACATGGGCTTGATCATGAACATCATCCTGGGCATTGTCGGCGCCATCATCGCCAATGCCATTCTCGGCGTCTTCGGCGTCGTGCTCGGCGGCTGGATCGGCTATCTGATTGCCGGCTTCATCGGTGCATGCATCCTGATTGCCGTCGCACGCATGTTCCGCCGATAACTACTTCAAGATCAGAAACCGGCGCCGGGCTTGGCAAGATATTCGAGTTCGGCGGCGGTCGATTCCCGGCCGAGCAGCGCATTGCGGTGCGGGAAACGGCCAAATTCGCGGATCACCGCGCGGTGACGTTCCGCATAATCCAGATATTCCGCATCACCCAGCAATGCGAACAGCTCAACCGACCGATCCTGATCGGCGAGCGTCTCCGAATGTTCGAAGGGAAGATAGAAGAAGCCGCGCTGCTCGGGCAGAACGGCCATATCCGCGCCCGCCTCGATCGCCAGCCTTGCCTCACGCAAGGCCAGCCAATCCGTTGCGAAGGCAAGCGGGGTGCCGCGATAGAGGTTGCGGGAAAGCTGGTCGAGCACGATCACTGCCGCCAGCCGATTTTCCGGGGACGTCCGCCAGGCGTCGAGCTCGCCGCGGGCAAGCGAAAGATGAGTGGCCGCGAAATGCCGGCGCATCGCCTCGTCGAGCGCCTCGTTCTTCTCGAACCAGTCCGTGCGGGTCAGCTCCTTGAACCAGAAGGTGAAAACTTCCTCGGGGGTTTTTATGTCGGCCTGCGCCATGGCATATCTCCTTAGTCGAGACGGAGTGTGGAGATATCCTTGCCGGTCATCCGGGCAAGGGCTTCGACGACCATGTTATGATCCTCGCGCTGCGGCAGGCCCGACACCGTCACCGCCCCGATGCAGCCGACACCGGCGACCTTGATCGGAAAGCTGCCGCCATGCGGCGCGTGGTCCGCTGCGGGAATACCGTATCGGCTTTCCACCGTATCACCCTGGAGCTCGAGCTTCCGCCCGATTGCATAACTCGACTGGAAAAAGCGGAACACCAGATTGCGCTTGCGGCGTACCCAGTTTTCGTTATCTGCGGTGGTGCCCGGCAATGCCGTGTAGAAGGCCGACATCGAATGTAGCCGCACGTCGATGACGACGCTCAGGCCCCGTTCGACGGCCATATGGCGAAGCAGCGATCCGAGGTCCCAGGCAGTGGTCAGGTCGAACCGGTCGAAGACGAGTGCCTTCTCCTGTTCCGCGATCTTCGCCATGTCTTCTTCGATCGTCATGCGTTCCCCTCCGGATTGCGATGGCGGGGATTGATGACGACAAATCCGGCGAAAGTAAAGTTACTCGGCGGCAGCGAGTTCCCGGACGGGGAAGAAGGCGGCAAGCTCGTCGACGGCAAACCCGATCCGTTGCTGCAGGGATTCCGAGACGATCCGATAGTCGGCGAAATCGCGATCGGAGGCGTAGACCGCCGTCGGCAATGTATGGGCCATGAAGAAGCCGAACAGCGGCCGAAGCTGATGTTCGACCATCAATGCGTGCCGGTCGCCGCCGCCGGTTGCGGTGATTAGGATCGGCTTGGCGCGCAATTGTTCCGGATCGATCAGGTCGATGAAATGTTTGAACAGGCCGGGATAGCTGCCCTTGTAGGTTGGCGAACCGACGATCAGGAAATCGGCATCCACGACATCGGCGAGCACCTTGGCGGCGGCTTCGTCGAGATCGCCCTGGCGTTGTGCCTGACCGAGAGACGGCCCGACATCGGTGAGGTCGTGAAGCCGGGTGTCGAATCCATAACGTTCGGCTGCCACGGAAGCGATGTGTTCGACCAGCGCAAAAGTCTTGGATGGGCGGTTATAGCTCCCCGCAAGACCGACGAGTTTCAGGGCCATGGAAATTCCTCTCTGCGCAATGACTTTCTCTAGATTAGCGAGGGTACCGCAGCATGAAAGCAAGGAACCTGCCGCAGATATCCCGTCAAGAGAAAATCATGCTCAGAGAATGCCTGGTCACGCGATGCGGGCCGTCCGCGGCGCAGCGCGGGCGATCTGGGTCGTGATCTCTTCGGCAAGCGCCTTCGCCTGGACACGGATGTCCGGCACCGCCGTGATCTCCCAGAACTGGCCGGCCGTCAGCGCTCCGGCTGCAAACAGGCCCGGCTGCGGCCGGCCGTCCGGGTCGAGAACCCGAGACTGCCGATCGACGCAAATGCCAAGTCCGAGTTCGTCCATGGAGATCATCTGTCGATTGCGCATCTCCGTCAGCAGCGGCGAATGGCCGATGCCGGCGCGCTCCATGCCTGTGCAGTTGACGATCCAGTCGGCATGGAGGGAGACGATATCCGGCGTGCCGCGCTGCCTGAACTGGACACGCGCACCCTCGCCATCCCTGTCGATCGAGCGGAGGAAGCCTGCATGCACGGTGACCGTGCCATCCTTCAGAAGCGCGTCGAAGCGAGCGAACACCTCGGGCGCGATACGATGGCGGTGGACATTCCACCAGGCCAGCGCGTGCCGAAGGAAACGGGACCGCTGAACGGCACTGAGGCTCTGCCACAAAGCCTGGGTCTGGGGTCG
Source organism: Neorhizobium sp. T6_25 (assembly GCF_002968555.1). Lineage (NCBI taxonomy): Bacteria > Pseudomonadati > Pseudomonadota > Alphaproteobacteria > Hyphomicrobiales > Rhizobiaceae > Neorhizobium > Neorhizobium sp. T6_25. Next base: position 80,479 of record NZ_PVBL01000009.1, on the reverse strand, counting down.
GAGGCCATCGACGACGCCTCGCCAGTCGGCACCCTTCTCCACCTGCCGGCGCAAAGCGTGAAGCAGGGCGCTGATTTCCCGGGTATCGGGCAGGTCCGGCGTGACCGGAGCGGCGCGTCGGGTCGGATGCGGGTGCGGCACCAGTCCGCGCCGCGACAGGACATGGATGCGGCCGCGATGGCCCTGGGCCCGCAGCGACAGGACCTGGTCGATCATTGTTAGTCCAGAGCCGAAGATACAGAGTTCGTCGGTGCGGCCCACGCGCGAAAGCCACCCCAGTCGCCAGGGATTGTCGATGGTTCGGGCGCCGACGGCCGAATCGATGCGATCCTTCGGCAGAGGCAGATCGGCATTGCCGACGCCGAGTGCCAGGATAACGCTACGAGCCCGCAGTTCGCCGCCATTGTCGAGATGGAAAACGAGCCCGTCCTGTTCGCAGTGGACGCAGGCGGTGGCCTTGGCCCGGATGAAATCCACATGCGCCCGCCGCTCGCGGGGCCTCAGCAGCGAGGCCAGCGTGTCGCGCAGGTAGAGGCCATAGTCGCCGCGAGAGGCGAAATCCTCGGGAAAAGCCGCTCTGCCCTGACGGCGCAGCCATTCGACGAAATCGTCCGGCCGATCCGGAAACACGCTCATCCGCGCCGCCGGTACATTGAGGCGGTGCAGGTAAAATTCGGTGCGGTAGGCGGTACCCCGCCCGAAGCCGGGATCATCTCCGACCACGGCGATCGAAGCTGAGGCCGGCAGGAAGCGAAGGAGATTGATGGTAAGCGCAATTGCGGAAAAACCGGAACCGACGACGGCGACATCATAAGTCATCAAGCACACTCCTCGTCCTTGGTTGCTCTGGGCGAAAGGCTGTCTTGGGGACCACGGGAAGAGGTTTTTGGATCCGCTTCCCTGGCCGCTTCAATGTCTACCAACTTAATAGAGATTGACGAAGAGTAAAGGCGTTTTCGTGTCTCTGTCAGTTGCACGCCTGTTCAGGCCGCGGCAGCGTCGGGGCTTCGGCGCTTGGATTGGTATTGCTCGGCGTCCCCGGCGGCTGGCAGTGATCTTCGTGATCGACGGTGCCGGTCGTGCTGTTGGTGGTCGTCGGATCGGTAACGCCGGGAAGCGTCGTGACCGTCGAGGCGCCGGAATTGGCATCGGGTGTCGTCGCTGTCGTGCCGGGCAAGGCGGGAGTTGCGCCAGGGCCGGATGTCTGGGCCAGGACGGGTGCCGCAAGCGACAGCGAGAGGGCGGAAAACGCAATGAACCTCTTCAGCATCTGAAATTCCTCCGGTTGATCGAAGGAGGTAACCGGAAGCCATGCCACTTGGTTCCGGCGGCCCGTCTTCGGCCCGCCGATGTTCAGCCTGGCATCATCTCGTGGATTGAGGACAGCAGCAGGTCGTGCTGATAGGGTTTCGGCAGGAACACCGTATTGGTCGGCAGAAGCATCGGATCGAGGCTGACGACGCCCGACGTGATGATGATGCCGATGCTCGGGCGGATGGCGCGGATACGCTGAGCAAGCTGAATGCCATCCATGGAGCCCGCCATGTTGACGTCGGTGAAGACAATGTCGATATCGTCGCGGTTGCGGAACAGCACCATCGCCTCGTCGGCATTGCCGGCTTCCAATACGTGATGTCCGACCTCTTCCAACGCATCGAGCGTGGTAAAGCGGATCAGCGGTTCATCCTCGACGACAAGCACAACGGCCTTCTGCGCCATCAACGTCTCCTTCATCCCTTGAATGCTTGCCCCCTCAGCTTTCCCGAAGCGAAAAAACTCCGCGCCGTGAGTGGCAGGTTGGGGACCTGCTCCGCCGTGAGGCCATATAGGGGGCAGGTGAGTCGCGGCAAGTGGAGGTAGAGCGCCGTGAAAATCTGCGGCTCGGATCGTCTGCCTTCTCCCCGGGCGAAATCCGCTTCGATAGCGGACGATGCCGTTTGACAAAACGCAAAATGCGCTTGCCAAGCGCCTGGAAATATTCTGTACCAGTCCACATAAAAGCATGACTAGAAGATCAGCATAGCCTCATACCCCTCAATCTACTCCCGATTCAGGTTCACGCTTCATCATGGAACTCTTCACCGCAGGCGGCTTTGCGGCGCTTCTCGAGGTCATTGCCATCAACCTCGTTCTTTCCGGCGACAATGCCATCGTCATCGGCCTTGCCGCCGCCGGTCTTCCTGTCGAACTCCGCAAGAAAGCGATCATCTTCGGCATTTCCGCCGCCACCGTACTGCGCCTCGTGTTTGCGGTCGTCGCCACCTATCTTCTGGCGATCAAGGGGCTTCAGCTTGCGGGCGGCCTGCTGCTCGGCTGGGTCTGCTGGAAGATGTGGGGCGAACTGCGCGAAGGCCACAGCGATGACGCACATGCTGCCGCCGAAGCGAAGGAAAAGGCCGCCAACAAGACCTTTTTCCAGGCCGCCACCCAGATCGTCGTCGCCGACGTCTCCATGTCGCTCGACAATGTGCTTGCCGTCGCCGGTGCCGCCAAGGAACATTCCATAGTGCTCGTCGTCGGCCTGATCATCTCGATCGCACTGATGGGCGTGGCGGCCAACTTCGTCGCCAAACTCCTGTCCCGCTTCCGCTGGATCGCCTATGTGGGCCTAGCCGTCATCGTCTATGTGGCCCTCGACATGATCTACCAGGGCTCGATCGAAGTCCTGCCGCTCATCCAGGGCGTTTGAGGCTCCTTCACCCACGAAGGTCGGCGGTGTTTCGCGACGCGATCCGCAGTGCAACCGGCAAGCGGCGGTTCGATCTGCCGCTCGCGCGGGAGAGGCTAAAGAGGTCATCGGCGCGTGACAGTGCGTTGATTTGAAACAGGAAAGCTATTCTTTCCTTACCAAGTCTTTGACATTTGGGATGTTCCCATTGATCATGTTCATCGAGCAAAGCTACGTGGCCTCCAGCCGGCATGACGCCGGTCAGGGGCTCGCGGACCCCCTACTCGCAAGAGTTGGTGAGCCCCGTCCTAGTCAATGAGAACGATCTTGAGCCATAGCCACGACGATCATCACCACCCTCATGACGATGACCATGACGGTCATTCCAACGTCGATTGGCGCGAGCACGGCGTGAAAGTCATTCCGGGCAATTCCCTCGATCCCAACACCGCCCAGACTCCCGGCATGAACCGCGCGACCGCGATCAACAACGCCCGTGCCGGCGCCGAGAAGATCTGGGCCGGGACGGTGACGATCCATGCCAACGCCAAGACCGGCGCCCATCACCACGGCGATCTCGAAAGCATCATCTATGTGCTCAAGGGAAAAGCGCGGATGCGCTGGGGCGACAACCTGGAATTCGTGGCGGAGGCCGGCCCCGGCGATTTCATCTACGTGCCGCCCTATGTACCGCACCAGGAGATCAATGCCAGTCCGGACGAAACGCTGGAATGCGTGCTCTGCCGCTCCGGCCAGGACCCGGTCGTCGTCAATCTCGATATCGAACCCATCGAGAAGCCGGAAGAAGTCCTGTGGAAGGACCCGATCCACAAATAGAGGCGGCGTTTCCTGGTCTCATGCAGACCGATCGGCAAAAGCGCCGAATTCCGACCCGCAATGCCCTGATCGGCGCAAATGCCGCCGCAATCTGCCGTTACGCTCCCAGCCGACTGGAGATTGACCGCCTCCCACCTCTCCTTTAGAAGGCGGCATTCCGTTCCGAAGCCAAGACTTCGGGATTTTTAACGCTCCGGAGCTGATGCGGATGGCGCTGTTTCCGCAGGACAAGCGGACGAGAAACGGACGCGAACAGGAAAGCCACCTGTCGCGCTGGCCGGTCTTTGCCGCCGCTCTGCTGATCGCCGCGCTGTTCGGCCTGCTGTCGAGTGTCGTCAAGGACGTACAATTCCCCCGCGGCATTCTTTCGGCCGACAGGACCAGCGATACTCCGCACCTCACCAAGCGCGAACCTCTGCGCGCACTGGCAGCCCTGGACCGCAAGGACGCAACGGGCGCCCATTGGCACACGGGCGGCGGTGCGCTGGAAGCCCGCGCCATCGAGATCACTTTCCCGATTTTTGTCCCGGCCTTCGCCTCGAAGCCGTCTTCCCATCCGGCGGCCTCCCCGTTCTGGCATGGTTCGCTGCCGCGCGCGCCGCCGGCCCGCGTCTGAGATATCGCGCGCCAAGCGCTTGAACGACATCAGCATTCAGCCCTAACCGCTCGACAAGAGCGTGGCTCGGGCTCAGCAGGATTAAACATATGAGAAATTCCCCATGGTTGGTGGCGAGCTATGCCGTCATCATCATTCTCGGCATTCTGGTCGCACTGCCGAACGTGATCCCCCAGTCGGCGCTCGACCGCATGCCGTCATGGCTGCCGCATAGCCGCGTGGCACTCGGCCTCGACCTGCGTGGTGGTTCGCACCTCGTGCTCGAGGTGGACCGTCCCGACCTGATCAACGAACGCGTCCAAAGCCTGCTGCAGGACGCCCGCCGCGTGCTGCGCGACAAGAACATCAACACTTCGGCGATCCGCCGGTCCGGGGATACGATCACCGTTGCGGTGCGCGACGCGGCCCAGCGCGCTGCAGCCGTGACGGAACTCCAGACGCTAGCCAATCCGATCGGCCTCGGCACGAGCGTCGGCGGCAGCGATCTCGCGATCACCACGCCGACCGACAACACGATCTTGATCGCCCAGACGGAAGCCGGCATAAACTCGCACATCACCGCGGCTGTCGAGCAGAGCCTTGAAATCATCCGCCAGCGCGTCGACCAAGTCGGCGTCGCCGAGCCGACAATCCAGCGGGTCGGATCGGACCGCGTCCTCGTGCAGCTCCCAGGCGAGCAGGATCCCTCCCGTCTTCGCCAGCTCCTCGGCTCGACCGCCAAGATGAGTTTCCATCTGCTCGGCCAGCAGGGCGAGGCCGGCGTCACCATGCTCGCCGACGAGCGCGGCAACCAGTATCCGGTCCTCGACCGCGTCGAACTGTCCGGCGACCGACTGACGGATGCCCGCGCCGCCTTCGACCAGCAGACCAACGAACCGGTCGTCAACTTCCGCTTCGACAGCGCCGGTGCCAACCGCTTCGCGCAGATCACCCAGCAGAATGTCGGCCGTCCCTTTGCGATCGTGCTCGACAACAAGGTGCTCAGCGCGCCGGTCATCCGCACGCCGATCACCGGCGGTTCGGGCCAAATCTCCGGCGGCTTCTCGGTTTCGGAAGCCAACACGCTGTCTGCGCTGCTGCGCGCCGGCGCCCTGCCCGCCAAGCTGACCGTCATCGAGGAACGCACCGTCGGTGCCGACCTTGGTGCCGATGCCATCGAGATGGGCATTTTCACCGGCATCATCGGCTTCGGCCTGGTCGTCGCCTTCATGCTGTTTCTCTACGGCACCTGGGGCATCCTCGCGAACGTCGCGCTGTTCATCAACGTCATCCTGACCTTCGCCGGCCTGACGCTGATCGGCTCGACGCTGACCTTGCCCGGCATCGCCGGCGTCGTGCTCGGCATCGGCCTTGCCGTTGACGCCAACGTCCTCATCAACGAACGCATCAAGGAAGAGTCGCGCAAGGGTCGCAGCGCCTTTGCGGCGATCGACGCGGGCTTCAAGCGCGCCTATTCGACCATCGTCGACAGTAACGTCACCAGCTTGATCGCCACGGTCCTGCTCTTCTGGTTCGGCTCCGGCCCGGTGCGCGGTTTCGCCGTCACCATGGGCCTCGGCATCATGATCTCGATGTTCACGGCCGTGTCCGTCGTTCGCGTCGCGATGGTGTTCATCACCGCCCGCAGGAAGCTGAAGAAGATCGACATCAGGCCGCTGCTGCCGATCAAGCTCGTTCCGGACGGCACCCATATCCACTTCATGAAGGGCCGCTTCCTCGGCATCGGCGTCTCCGTCATCCTGTCGATCGCCTCGGTCGTGCTGTTCTTCACGCCGGGCCTCAACTACGGCGTCGACTTCCGCGGCGGCATCCAGATGGAAGTCACCACCACGCAACAGACCGACCTTGCAGCCTTCCGCTCCGGCCTCGGAGAGCTCGGCCTCGGCGAAGTCGCCCTGCAGGAATTCGGCGGCAACAACCGCGTGCTTGTCCGCGTCGAGCGCCAGCCCGGCGGCGAGCAGGCCCAGACGGTAGCCGTCGAGAAGCTGAAGGCGGAGATCACCAAGATCGACCAGACCGCCAAGGTGGAACGCACCGAAGTGGTCGGCCCGAAGGTCAGCGGCGAGCTCGCCACCGCCGGCTTCCTGTCAGTCGGTCTCGCCTCGATCGCCATGATGATCTACATCTGGGCGCGGTTCGAATGGCCGTTCGCCGTCGGCGCGATCGCGACGCTCGTCCTCGACGTGACGAAGACGATCGGCTTCTTCGCGCTGACCGGTCTCGACTTCAACCTGACGGCCATCGCGGCATTGCTGACGCTGGTCGGTTATTCCGTCAACGACAAGGTCGTGGTCTACGACCGCATGCGTGAAAACATGCGGCTCTACAAGAAGATGTCGTTGCGCGACGTGATCGACCTATCGATCAACGAAACGCTCGCCCGAAGCCTCTATACTTCGGCAACCGCCTTCCTGGCCCTGCTGCCGATGGCGATCTGGGGTGGTAGCGCTGTGGAGAGCTTCGCGGTGCCGATGGTCTTCGGTATCGCGGTCGCAGCGCTTTCGTCGGTCTTCATCGCGGCGCCGATCCTGCTCTTCCTTGGCGACTGGCGCACCCGCCACAAGGCGCAGGCCGAAGCCGCCGGCGAAAAGGCCGTCGGCGACGGCGAACGTCCCAGCCAGGCCTGAACCTCCTTGGAATGAAACAGAAAGGGCGGATTTTCATCCGCCCTTTTTCATTTGGCTCGGCTATAGCTCCATCATGTTCGATTTCGCCGCCTATGCAGGTCTATTCTCCGCCGCCTTCATCGCCGCCACGATCTTTCCGATGCAGTCGGAAGCAATCCTGGTCGGGCTTATCCTGGCCGACCGGTATTCGCTCGTCGGTCTGCTGCTGGTTGCTTCGGTCGGCAATACGGCGGGCGCTGCAGTCAACTGGCTGCTCGGGCGGGGCGTCGAGCGGTTTCGCGACAGCCGCTGGTTTCCGGTCAGCGAGGACAAGCTGGACAAGGCGCAGGTCTGGTATCGAAAATACGGAAAATGGTCGCTGCTGCTGAGCTGGCTGCCGATCGGCGGTGATGCGATCACGGTTGCGGCCGGCGTACTCAAGGAACCGCTGCCGACCTTCCTGATCCTGGTGTTCATCGGTAAGGCGCTGCGCTACGTGGTACTCGCCGCGGCGACGCTCAGCCTGATCTGATCAGCGCCCCTGCCCCTCGTTGCCGAAATCGGCAAGCGTCTTCCAGAAATCGCCGAAGAACTGATGCGCGAAGGTTTCGAGCGAGGTGCTCGGCGGCTGTTCGTTCCAGAGTTCTCCGGCCGCCCGCAAGGCGCCTATGACCACAGCGGCAAGCAGGCGCACGCGCAGCCGCTCCTCGTCGCTCCGGCTTCGAGCCTTCAGCGCTTCCGTGAGCTTCAGCTCGAGCTTGGCATATTTGAGCTGGTCGCGGGCCTTCAGTGCCGGCGTGCGACGGATCAGTTCTCCGAGTGCCATCGCTCTTTCGTCGGCCGCCGAGACGATGGCGCTGACAAGGCCGTGCTGCACCGCCTTGACCGCCGGCTCGTCCGCTGGCCTGGACGCAATCGCCGCCATCAGATGGTCGGCAAAACCGTCCTGCCAGGCGAACACGACTTCTTCCTTGGACGGAAAATAGTCGAAGAAACTGCGTTTCGAGACCTCGGCGCGTTCGGCAATTTCCTCGATGGTCGTGGCGTCGAAACCGCGCTCGAGGAACAGGCTCATCGCCGCTTCCTCGATGCGTTCGCGGGTCTGCCGGCGCTTGATTTCCCGCCGGCCCTCCTTTGCGCCATCAGTCGTCCTGGTCATTGCATCCGATTTTGTTCAGCCGCCCGCTTCGTCGGCATTGTGGACCGGACTAGCCTCTGCCTCGGCACGATATCTGGAACGCTCCCGCGTCAGGTCCAGCGGCTTGCGGCGGGAAATCCGGTAGACGGCAGCCGGCGGCAGGTTGCGCACGGTGTGGCCGATATGCACGGCCTTCAAACCCAGCCGGTCGAGGATCGGCCGCGGCACGGGGCAGCGCGGGCCGTAGGTGAACTGATAGAAGGAACCGCCCGGGCGCATATAGGTAAAGGCACCGCCGAGGATCGCGGTAATCTTGCGCGGCGACATGGAAAGCAGCGGCAGGCCGCTGATGACCGCGCCGACCGGTTCGCCCTCGAAAATATCTTCATGGGCGAGCTTTGCCGCGTCCATCTGCAGAACTCGCGCTTCCGGAAACCGCCGCTGCAGGCCGGGAACGAATTCCGGACCGTATTCGATCAGGGTAAGGTCGGATTGGGCAACGCCGCGCGCCAGCAGCGCACGGGTGAACACGCCGGTGCCCGGACCGAGTTCGATGACCGGACCGTCGAGGGGAGCTATCTCCTGGGTCATCAGCCGCGCGAGCGAATCCCCCGAAGGCGCCACCGCCGCAACCCGCAATGGATTGCTGATCCACGAACGGAAGAAATGCAGGAAATCGGAGAATGCGGCATCTGCTGTCATGGTCAGAGACTCACCGGTTTGAAAATGCAATCGAGTATTCCGCCGACCTTGACAGCCCGCATGGCAATTCCAAGGCATCGGAACCTCCGTTCAAGAAAAATACCCATATCGGCCGCAGAATTGTGCAGTGCAGCGCCTACACCGTCACATTTAAGAGATATTTGCACCAAGTGCAAGATTTCAACCAGAATTTTTAAATTGGGTTTTCGGCCTGGAGACGGAACGGCCTGAAACCTCTATATTTTTTCTGGAACAACCGGATTTTGTTCGGGAACAACCGGCGCTTGTTCCCATTGAACAATCTCCCGGAGGGAATCGATAACATCAGGAGGAGTTTATGAAAAAGCCGGTCACTGAATTGGGCGAACAGAAGACGGAACTCCAACGGGTGATGGGACCCGGATTGCTGCTGCTGTTCATCGTCGGGGATATTCTCGGAACGGGCATCTATGCCCTGACCGGCCAGGTGGCCAAGCAGGTCGGAGGGGTGGTCTGGCTGCCCTTTCTGATCGCCTTCGTCGTCGCCCTCCTTACCGCCTTCAGCTATCTCGAACTGGTCACCAAATATCCGCGCGCGGCCGGCGCCGCGCTCTATACCCACAAGGCCTTCGGCATCCACTTCGTCACCTTCCTGGTGGCCTTTGCGGTGATGTCGTCGGGCATCACCTCGGCGGCGACCGCATCGCGCGCCTTCGCCTCCAACTTCGCGACCTCGCTCAGCCTCGATCTCGGCGCCTGGGGCGTACCGCTGATCGCGGTCGGTTTCATCGCTCTGGTTGCCGCCATCAATTTCCGGGGCGTCGGGGAAAGCGTCAAGATGAACGTGCTGCTGACCGTGGTCGAACTGACCGGCCTGCTGATCATCATCGGCATCGGCTTCTGGGCGATTGCCGGCGGCCAGGGCGACGTTTCCCGCGCCTGGACCTTTGCGGCGCCCAATAATGGCGGCGTCTTCTGGCCGGTCATTGCGGCCACCACCCTCGCCTTTTTCGCCATGGTCGGCTTCGAGGACTCGGTCAACATGGCCGAGGAATGCAAGGAGCCGAGCCGGATGTTCCCGAAGGTGCTGCTGACCGGCCTGGCGGTAACCGGCCTGATCTACGTGCTGGTGGCGATCTCGGCGATCACGCTGGTGCCGGCCAACGAACTCGGCCAGGGCGAAACGCCGCTGCTGAAGGTCGTGCAGGCCGGTGCCCCCGGCTTTCCGATCGGCATCTTCGCGGTCATCACCATGTTCGCGGTGGCCAATTCCGCACTGATCAACATGATGATGGCGAGCCGTCTGATCTACGGCATGAGCCGCGAAGGGGTTCTGCCGCCGGTGCTCGGCAAGGTCCATCCGGGCCGTCGCACGCCCTATATCGCGATCGGTTTCACGTCGCTGCTGGCGGTCGCGCTGATCCTGTTCGCGGGAGGCGTTCCAGCGCTCGGCGGCACCACGGCGCTGCTGCTTCTCTGCGTCTTTGCGATCGTCAACGTCGCGGTGCTGGTGCTGCGCAAGGACACCGTCGAGCACAAGCATTTTCGCACCCCGACCATCCTGCCGGTCCTCGGTGCGATCTCCTGTGCCTTCCTCGCCGGCCCATGGACCGGCCGCGATCCGGTCCAGTATCTGATCGCTGCCTGCCTGCTCGGCCTCGGCGTCGTGCTCTGGGTCGCGACCATCAGCATCATGCGGGCGTCGATCCAGCCCGCCTGAGGCTCAGTCCTTGCGGCGAACCGAAAGTCGTCCGTCCTCGCCGATATGCGGCACCACATCGAGATAGCCGGGTATTTTCGAATGCCCGGTTTCGATCGGATGGGAATGGGTGGCGGTGATGACCATGACGTCGGCCCCTGCCGCCTCGCCCGCCTGGATGCCGGCAGGCACGTCCTCGAATACCAGCACGTCCGACGGGCTGACGCCGAGACGTTCCGCACCCAGGATATAACCTTGCGGATTGGGCTTGCCGACGGTGACGTCTTCGGCAGTCACCATGTAGCGCGGCTGCGGAATGCCGGCCGCGGCAAGCCGGACCTTGGCGAGCTCGATCGGCGACGACGTGACGATCGCCCAGCGCTCCGGAGGCAGCGCGGAGAGGAATTCCACCGCGCCGGGGATCGGTACGACCCCTTCGACATCCTCGATCTCGCCGCGCAGGATGCCCTCGGCCTCGGCGACCGGATCGACGCCTGGAAGGTTCAGTGCGCTGATCGTGTCGATTCCGCGCTTGCCATGCATGGTCGGCAGGAATGCCTCCACGTCGAAACCCATTTTCGCCGCCCAGCGTCCCCAGACGCGTTCGGCGGATGCGATCGAATTCAGGATCGTGCCGTCCATGTCGAACAGGAAAGCTGCATAGGTTTTTTCGGGAAGGGAGATGTCGGCGGCGGGAAGAGGCACGGAAAGTTCCTTTAGCGTCGGATTCCGACTCGGGGATATGGCCGGAACTGCCGCATTCCGAGTAAATGCAATGATGTCGAAAGGCAATTGCCGGCAAAGAACCGGTGATCTCGTTCGGGCTATTTCGATCGCGAACGCAGGAATTGAGACAGGGCAACGCCGATCGCGATGCCCACGGCAACACCGATGCCGATATTGTCGAAAACGGCTGTCCCGAGCACCGTGCCAAGCCCGACGCCGACGGCTATTCCTGTCGCAATGGTCATCGCGAGACCATTGCGCGCCCAGATGGCGAGAGTTTGTCGTGCATCCTTGTCTTCCCGCATCGAAGCGATAGAACTTGGCGACCAAGCCGGACAAGGAGGATGTTTTGGCCAATATTTCTGTACGGCATGCGGACCTGGCCGATCGCGGCGTGCTGATCACCGGTGGCGGTTCCGGCATCGGCGCCGCCCTGGTGGAAGGTTTTGTGGCACAGGGCGCCAAGGTCGCCTTCATCGACTTTGCCGACGACCCCAGCCGCGAACTGGTGGAACGTCTTTCCAGGACCGCCCGGCATCCGGTCCTCTACCAGAAGGCCGATCTGCGCAATGTCGCGGAGGCGAAAGCCGCCGTGGACAGGACTGCGCAAGAACTCGGGTCGCTATCGGTGCTGGTCAACAATGCCGGCTGGGACGACCGCCACGAATTCGAGGCGGTCACCGAGGAATATTGGGACAACGCCCAGGCGATCAACATCAAGCAGATGTTCTTCGTCTCGCAGGCGGCGGTCCCGCACCTGCGCAAGGCCGGCAGCGGTGCGATCGTCAATTTCTCCTCGATCGCCTACCTGCTCAACATGGGCGGGCTGCCAGCCTATGCGACAGCCAAGGCCGGGATCATCGGCCTGACCAAGAGCCTTGCCGGAAAGCTCGGGCCGGAAAACATCCGCGTCAACGCCATCCTGCCGGGCATGATCGTCACCGAGCGGCAGAAGAAACTCTGGCTGAACGACGACAGCATCACGGCGATGGTGGCGCGCCAGTCCCTGAAGCGGGTGCTGGTGGCTGAAGACCTTGTCGGCCCCTGCCTGTTCCTCGCCTCGAATGCCTCCGCCGCCATGACGGCGCAGACAATCATTGTCGATGGCGGTGCCCTCTAGACATAAAAATACCGCGCGGGTTCCCGGTGGAAAGAACCCGCGCGGCGCCGGAGGTAGACCTTACTCCGCTGGAGAGAGAGCGGGAGCCGCCTCCTCCGTACCGTGCTGCCGCAGAGGGCGGCTGCCGGTAAGCAAACGTGCCAGCATGTAGAAGACCGGTGTCATGAAGATGCCGAAGAACGTCACTCCGATCATGCCGGAGAACACCGCGATACCCATGGCGGAGCGCATTTCAGCACCGGCACCGGTCGAGACGACCAGCGGCACGACACCCATGATGAAGGCCATGGACGTCATCAGGATCGGACGCAGGCGCAGCCGGCTTGCCTCGACCGCCGCCTGGAACGGCGTCCTGCCCTGGAACTCCAGTTCTCGGGCGAATTCCACGATCAGGATCGCGTTCTTCGCCGAGAGACCCACAAGGACCACGAGCCCGATCTGGGTGAAGATGTTGTTGTCTCCACCGGTGAGCCAGACGCCGCTCAAGGCCGCAAGCACACCCATCGGCACGATCATAATGATCGCGATCGGCAGCGTCAGGCTTTCATACTGGGCTGCGAGCACGAGATAGACGAGCAGCAGCGCCAGCGGAAAGACCACGATGCTGGAATTGCCGGCGAGGATCTGCTGGTAGGTCAGGTCCGTCCATTCGTAGTCGATCCCGGAAGGCAGCGTCTCCGAGACGATCTTTTCGATCGCGGCCTGAGCCTGGCCCGACGAGAAGCCCGGTGCCGGACCGCCGTTGACATCGGCGGAGAGGAAGCCGTTGTAGCGGGTCGTGCGTTCAGGACCGGTCTGGGCGTCCACCTTCAGGAGGGCCGAAAGCGGGATCATCTGGCCGGACTGCGAACGAACCTTTAACTGGCCGATATCTTCCGGCTTGGCGCGGAATTGCGCATCGGCCTGAACCCGGACGCTGTAGGTGCGGCCGAAGGCGTTGAAGTCGTTGACATAGAGCGAGCCCAGATAGACCTGCAGCGTTTCGAAGACGTCGGTCACCGATACTCCAAGCTGTTCGGCCTTGGCGCGGTCGAGATCGGCGTAGAGCTGCGGCACGTTGATCTGGAAGCTCGAGAAGATGCCGGCAAGTTCCGGCGCCTGGTAGGCCTTGGCGATGACCGCCTTGGCCGCCTCGTCCAGAGCCTGGTTGCCCAGGCCGGCGCGATCCTCGATCTGCAGCTTGAAACCGCCCGTCTGACCGAGACCGTTGACCGGCGGCGGCGGGAACATGGCGATGAACGCATCCTGGATGCCGGCATATTTCTGGTTCAGCGCCATGGCGATGGCGCCACCGGAAAGCTCCGGCGTCTCGCGCTTGTCGAAATCGTCGAGCACCGCGAAGACGATGCCGGCGTTCGAGCCGATCGTGAAGCCGTTGATCGACAGGCCCGGGAACGCGATGGCGTGTTCGACGCCGGGCTGCTCCAGGGCGATGTCGCTCATCCGCTTGATCACCTCTTCCGTGCGGTCGAGGGTTGCGCCGTCGGGAAGCTGAGCGAAACCGATCAGGTACTGTTTGTCCTGCGCCGGCACGAAACCGCCCGGCACCGCGTTGAACATGCTGTAGGTCATCGCGACAAGCGCGAAGTAGATGATCATCACCAGGCTCTTGCGGGAAAGGAGCCCGCCGACCGTGCGTCCGTAGCCATTCGAGGCGGCCCCGAAGGCGCGGTTGAAGCCGCGGAAGAACCAGCCCAGGATCGCGTCCATGAACCGCGTCAGCCAGTCCTTCTTGGCGTGATGGTCCTTCAGCAGAAGGGCTGCCAGCGCCGGCGACAGGGTGAGCGAGTTGATCGCCGAAATGACAGTCGAAATGGCGATCGTCAGCGCGAACTGCCGGTAGAACTGACCGGACAGGCCGCTGATGAAGGCAAGCGGCACGAAGACCGCGACCAGCACGAGCGCGATCGCAATGATCGGGCCGGACACTTCCTTCATGGCCTTGTAGGTCGCATCACGCGGACTGAGGCCGTTCTCAATATTGCGCTCGACGTTTTCGACCACCACGATCGCGTCGTCGACGACGATACCGATCGCCAGCACCAACCCGAACAGCGTCAGCGCGTTGATCGAGAATCCGAAGGCGTACATGACCGCAAACGTGCCGATGATCGAGACGGGAACGGCAATCAGCGGAATGATCGAGGCGCGCCATGTCTGCAGGAAGAGGATGACGACGAGCACGACGAGCGCGATCGCTTCAAGCAGGGTCTCGATGACCTTCTCGATCGAGGCGCGCACGAACTTGGTCGTGTCGTAGACGATCTCGTATTTGACACCTTCCGGCATCACTTTCTGGAGTTCGTCCATCGTCGAACGGACGTTATCGGCGATTTCGATCGCGTTGGAACCGGGTGCCTGAAGAACGGCGACGGCGACGGCCGGCTGGCCGTCAAGCAGCGAACGCAGGGTATAGTCCGCCGCGCCGAGCTCGATGCGGGCGACGTCGCGCAGCCGCGTGATCTCGCCGTTCTCGCCGCTCTTGACGATGATGTTGCCGAATTCCTCCGGGGTGCGCAGGCGCCCCTGGGCATTCACGTTGAGCTGCAGGTCGACACCCGGCCGGCTGGGCGATGCGCCGATGATGCCGGCCGCCGCCTGGACATTCTGTGAACGGATCGCGTTCGAGATATCGCTTGCGGCGAGCGAATGTTCGGCCGCCTTCTGCGGGTCGATCCAGACGCGCATCGAATAGTCGCCGGCGCCGAACACCTGAACCTGGCCGACACCCTGAATGCGGGTAAGCCTGTCCTTGACGTTCAGCGTCGCATAGTTGCGCAGGTAGGTGATGTCATAACGGTCGGAGACGAGATTGACGACCATGATGAAGTCGGGCGAGCTCTTGACGGTCGTGACACCGAGCGCACGCACTTCCGCCGGCAGGCGCGGTTCCGCCTGGCTGACGCGGTTCTGCACCAGCTGCTGCGCCTTGTCTGGGTCGGTGCCCAGCTTGAACGTCACAGTCAGGGTCAGCACGCCGTCGGACGTCGCCTGGCTCGACATGTAGAGCATGTCCTCGACGCCGTTCACCTGCTCCTCGAGCGGTGTTGCGACGGTCTCGGCGATGACGGTCGGGTTGGCGCCAGGATAGACGGCGCGCACCACGATCGATGGTGGCACGACTTCCGGATATTCGGAAATCGGCAGGGACCGCATGCCGATCAGGCCCGCGACCACGATGAGGATCGACAGCACGGCCGCAAAGACCGGTCTGTCGATGAAAAACCTGGAAATATTCATGTCAAAGCCCTCTCTCCGGGGTTGAACAAGAGGCGAAACGGCCCTGGCTCGCGGCCGACAGGCCGCAAGCTCCACGAACCGGAACTGGATGAGTGTTGGAAAGCGGCGGACTAACCGCCGCTCAGAGCATTACTTGTTGGCGACCTTCGCCTCTTCCTGGGGCTGGACAACTGCGCCCGGACGGATGCGCTGCAGGCCGTTGACGACGATCCGATCGCCCGGATTGAGGCCCTTCTCGACGATCCGCATGCCATCGACCGCAGTGCCCAGCTCCACCTGCCGGTACGCAACGGTATTGGCCGCATCGACCACGAAGACAAACTTCTTGTCCTGATCTGTGCCGACGGCCTTTTCGCTGACCATCAGGTGATCCTGCGCCTTCGGCTGGCCCATGCGGACCCGCACGAACTGGCCCGGGATCAGCTTGCCGCCCGGATTGTCGAAGACGGCGCGCACGCGGATCGTGCCGCTCGAGGCGTTCACTTCGTTGTCGATCAGCTGCAGCTTGCCGCGGATCGGCGTGCCGTTGGTAGCGAGCGTGCTCACCTCGACCGGCACCTGTTCGATCGCCGGTACGCCGTCGACGAGCGGAAGATCCGCGAGCGTGCGGGCCACCAGTTCTTCACCGGCATCGAAGCTCGCATAGATCGGATCGGAGGAAACCAGCGTTGTCAGCGGGGCGGAGGCAGAACCTGCCGCTACCAGGTTGCCCACCGTGATTTCCAGCTTGCCGACCCGGCCGGCGATCGGAGCCCGGATCTCGGTATAGTCGAGATTGAGCTGCGCCGTCTTCAACGCCGCCTTGGCGGATTGAAGATTGGCCAGCGCTTCGCTCTGGGCGCTCTGGCGCTGGGCGAGATCGCTCTGAGAGATGGTGTTCTTCGAGACGAGGTTCTTGCCGCGCTCGAGTTCGGTGTTGGCAAGTTCCACCCTCGCCTGCGCCGAGGCCACTTGGCCTTCGGCCTGAGCGACCGCCGCCTGGTAGGGCTCCGGATCGATGCTGACGAGCAGGTCACCCTGCTTCACCAGACCGCCTTCGCGGAAATGCACCGACTGGACGGCGCCGGTGACGCGCGGCCGGATCTGGACGCGGTCGACAGCTTCCAACCGGCCGGAGAATTCCTGCCAGGTGGAAACGTTGCGCGGCTCGACGGTAGCGACCGTCACGGGGACGGCCGGAGCCGCAGCAGCAGCCGTCGCAGGCGCGGCATTGGCGCCCTGAGGCAGATCGAGATAAACCGAGGCACCGGCAATCAGTGCAGCCGTGCTCAGTCCAGTGCCCCACAGGGCCCAGCTTTTGATCTTCGAGGTCATTGGTAGTCTCCTTACGGCCTTGGGAAGGGGCCGTTATTTGCCTTCAAAATAAATCATGCTACTAACTTAACTCTTTGGCGAAGCTTGTGAATTCAGCACAAAGTGCTGTCATCCACTCGCCGTCGCCTTCTCTGTAAATGCCCGTCCAGCCACAGCTGGCCGGGAAAATCTTTCGCCTGACCGAAACGCCGGCCTCACTCAGGCGCGCCGCATAACCAAGCGTTTCATCGCGCAACGGATCGTCTTCCGATGTCACGATGAGAGCCGGCGCGACACCCGAAAGCCGCGAACAGAGGCAGGGTGCCGCATAGGGATGCTGGAACCCGCAATGGGAGCCGAGATAATGGCTCCAGCCCTCGGCCCAGCGTTCGCCCATGCCGATCTCGTCCGCCTTGCGGAAGGATTTCGTCGTCATCATCGGGTCGATCATCGGCGACAGCAGAATCTGCCCGCTCAGTTCGCCCGGCATCAGATCGCGCGCCTTCAGCGCCACGCCGGCCGCGACATTGCCGCCAGCCTCGTCACCCGCCACGAAAAGCAGGGACTTCGCGCTGCCGAACTGCTTGCGCCGGCCGGCCAGGCATTGAAGCGCCGCAAAAGCGCATTCCATCGCCTGCGGAAACATGTTCTGCGAGACGCTGCTGTAATCGGCTTCGAGTACCACGGCGCCGGACTCGGCCAGTGCTTTTGCAACTGGACGTTCGTTTTCGCCGCGTTGCTCATTGAGAAACGCCCCGCCTCGCAGATATAGAACCAGCGGCGGAGCCTTGGCCTTGGCGGCTCCTTCATAGACACGCATCGGGACAGCCGGCATGGCCGACTTGTCAAATGCGATGTTTTCCCACTGCGCGGTCATTGAAAAATCCTCGGACAAACCCCTAGTAAAAGCGGGGTACTTGCCGTCAATCTTGAACCTGATATTATTATTCGGGTGAAAACACACAAGTTCACGGCATTCGACAACACTATTCCATATTTCGGAACAATGTTGCGGCGCAGCAGGAATCAGCACAATGGATCAGCTTTCGGCAATGCGCGTATTCGTTCGCGTCGTGGAAACCGGTAATTTTACCCGGGCTGCGGCGACCCTCAACATGCCCAAAACGACGGTGACCAATCTCGTCCAGAGCCTCGAGAGCCACCTGCGCACCACGCTGCTCAACCGGACGACCCGCAAGGTGATGGTGACGACCGACGGCGCGCTCTATTACGAGCGGGCGATGCAGATCATCTCAGAGCTCGACGAACTCGACGGCAGCATCTCGAATTCGCAGAGGCAGCCGTCCGGGCGGCTGCGGGTGGAAATGGCCGGCGCCTTTGCCGATCTGCTGGTCATTCCGAATTTATGCGATTTCCATACGCGTTTTCCGCAGATCAGGCTCGATATCGGCGTCGGCGACCGGCTGGTCGACTATATCGCCGAAAATGTCGATTGCGCGCTGCGCGCCGGCACCCCGACCGACCAGTCGCTGATTGCCCGCAAGGTCGGCGAGATCAGCATGTCCGCCTATGCGGCACCGCTCTACATCCGCAATTTCGGGGCGCCCGAACGCCCGCAGGACCTGCAGGAAGACCATTTGGCAGTCGGCTACCTGAGTGCCCAGTCCGGCCGGGTGAGATCCATGGAATTCCATCGCGACGACGAAAACGTGGAAATCACACCCCGTTACGTGGTCTCCGTCAACGATGCCCGGACCTATGTGAACGCGGCCATATCCGGCATGGGCATCGTGCAATCGCCGCGCTTCATGGTCAGGGAGGCGGTGGAGAAGGGCGAACTTGTCGAAGTGCTCTCCGACTGGCGCTGCGGATCCCTGCCCCTCTACATCGTCTATCCGCAGACCCGCCACCTCTCCAACAAGGTGCGGGTCTTCGTGGATTGGCTCGCCAAGCTGGTTCAGAACCTCAAGGTCGAGGAAAGCCGCGAGCAGATGCGCAAGGCGAGTTAGGCTTTACTTACGATGCAGCGACGACCGCCCTGATGTCGTTCGGCGCCTTCCTGGGTTGGACGCCGTTGTCCCGGCACGGCGTCGTTCGGCGCTCCGACAGCCAAGAAATCATGCGCTGCGCAAAGGAATTTATGCCTGAGCTAGGACAGGGATGATAAAGCGCTCGGACGTTTGTTCGATGAATGGAATACCGACAGCATGACTCGTTGGGGACATGTCACAATCGCTGTTCTGGGCGGCATCGCCGCTGCCCTGCATGTGGGCAAGGTGCCGCCCGCCATCCCGCTGCTGCGCTCCGAGCTTGGCATCGACCTTGTGGCCGCCGGCTGGCTGATGGGGCTTTCAAGCGCCCTCGGCGCCGCCTGCGGCATCCTGATCGGCCGTTTCACCGATTACCTGACCCATCGCCGCGCCATGATCCTCGGTCTTGCCCTGCTGATCGCCGGCAGCCTGATCGGCGCCCTCACCCCTTCGGAAACCGTGATCTTCGCCAGCCGCGTGCTCGAAAGCGTCGGTCTCATCATGGTCTCGGTTGCCGCCCCCGGCCTGATTGCTGCTTCAGTCGCGCTACGCGATACCGGCCTTGCCTTTGCGGTCTGGGGTATCTGGATGCCGGTCGGCGTCGCGGTGATGATGATGATCTCGCCCTTCCTGCTGCCGAGCTTCGGCTGGCAGGGTTCATGGATTTTCGCCGCCATGCTCAGCGTCGTCCCGATGGTCGCGCTGCTGACGATGAAGGTGCCGAAACCGCAGGCTGCGGGACATCCGACAACCTCGCTGCTGACGGCCGTCAGCCTCACAGCCTCCCGACCGATGTCCTGGATACTGTCGGGTATTTTTGCCGCTTACAGCGCCAGCTTCATGTCCGTCTTCGGTTTCCTGCCGACGCTGCTGATCGAGGAAATGGGAACAGGCCTGACGGCTGCGTCCATCATGACCGCGCTCGCAGTGCTCGCAAACGGCGTCGGCAACCTCGTCGGCGGCGTCTTCGCGCGTTGGGGCGCCCCGCGCTGGGTGTTGATCGCCGGTCCCTGCGTGATGCTGACGCTGACCGCCTTCGTCGTTTTCGGCCATGGTTTTCCCCTCTGGATGCGCTACGGAGCCTCGGTGCTCTACGCGGTGTCGGGCGGTGTCCTGCCGGCGACCATCATGGGCTCGCTGCCCGTCTATGCGCCGCGCCGCGACCTCGTCGGAACATTCAGCGGCTTCGTCATGCAGGGGTCCAATATCGGCCAGGTCTTCGGACCAATGCTGCTCGCCTCGATCGTTGCGGCATCCGGCTGGCAGGGCGCGCCTTTCTACATCGCCGCAGCAACGGGCCTCGGCCTGATCCTTGCGCTCTGCCTGCGCCAGACCGAACGCCGCATCGCGGCGACGAGGCCGGAAACCGCCGGAACGATGTGAAAAGAGCGCCGGCCGCCTTGAAAATACCTTCAGACCAGAACTGCCCGAGGCTCCAGCATCGCTTCAAGCCCGAACAGCCCGAACTCGCGGCCGATGCCTGATTGCTTGAAACCACCGAACGGAGCCAGCGGCTCATGCGGCGCACCATTGACCACCACGCGACCGGATTCAAGCCGGTCGGCAACCTTGCGGGCGTGGTCGAGATCACCGCTATGGACATAGGCCTGCAGGCCGTAACTCGTGTCGTTGGCGATCCGGATCGCGTCCTCATCGTCTTCATAGGAAATGACTACGAGGACCGGCCCAAAAATCTCTTCGCGGGCGATCCGCATTTCATTGGTGACGTTGGTAAAGATCGTCGGACGGATGAACCAGCCGCGGTCTATCCCATCGGGACGCCCTTCTCCGCCAGCAAGGATCTCGGCGCCCTCTTCCCGACCAAGCCGGATATAGGACTGCACCCGGTCAAACTGCTTCTGGCTGACCATCGGCCCGACCCGCACCTGCGGGTCCTTCGGATCGCCGGTCCTGATCGCCTCCATGCCCGTTTTGAGATGCATCAAGATTTCCGGCAGCCGGCTTTTCGGCGCCAGGATGCGGGTGCCGGCAATGCAGGCCTGGCCGCTATTGGTTAGCCCCATCGTCAACACGGTGGGGATTGCCTGATCGAGATCGGCGTCGGCAAGAATGATGTTAGCGCCCTTGCCTCCCAGTTCCAGGGTAACCCGCTTAAGTGTTTCCGCACCAGCTTTGAGAATCTGCTTGCCAACGGCGGTGGAGCCCGTGAAGGTCACCTTGGCGATGTCCGGATGGGCGCTGAATTCCGCCCCGGCCACATCTCCTCGGCCGTTGACGATATTGAAGACGCCCTTCGGCAGACCGGCGTCATGGAGGCATTCAGTAAGGATTTGCGTCTGCATACCGCTCATCTCGCTCGGCTTGATGACAATCGTCGAACCCGCGGCGATGGCGGTCGCGAGCTTGCCGCAGATGAAGCCGTAATTGCTGTTCCAAGGTGTGATCGCCGCCACCACGCCGAGCGGTTGCATGGTCACCTCGGCTCGGCCGATCCGGCGGGTAAAGTCATAATTCTCCAAGGTCGCGGCCATGTTGAGGAAGGCCGAAGCGGCATGCGACACCGAAAAGCCGGTGAAATAGTGCGGCGCGCCGTATTCTTCGGCCATGGCCGTCGTCAACTCTTCGGTGCGGGCGGAAACGGCGGCGCTCAAGCGCGTCAGCATGTCGATGCGCTCGGCCTTGCTGGTCCTGGAAAAGGCCGGAAAGGTACGCTTTGCGGCGACAATCGCGGCTCTGGCATCCTCGCGATCGCCAAGACGGACGCTGCCGATCTTTTCCTCGGTCGACGGATTGAAGAGGTCAACCGTCTCCTGTCCATGCGGGGTGACAAAGGCGCCGTCGATATAGATCTCGGTAATACTGCGCATCGGTTTCTCCTGTGTTCGATGCGCCTTATCTGGCATCCCAGGATTGATCTGATAAGCTGGCGAGAACGTCACCGCCTGATAAGGAATTACGGACAATGATGCGCGGAACCCTTTCCGAGCTGGAAGCGGTGGTGACTGTTGCCGGCCGCGGGGGCTTTCGGGCGGCCGCCCGCGAACTTGGCATCTCGTCATCGGCGCTGAGCCAGCAGGTCGCGTCGCTCGAAGCGCGGCTGGGCATCCGCCTCTTCAATCGCACCACCCGTAGCGTCACCCTGTCGTCCGCCGGAGAGCAGTTCGTTGCCGAAGTGACGCCGGCGCTCGCGGCGATCCGCAACGCCGTCGACCTTGCCGACGAGCACCGTTCCGAACCCTCCGGCACGCTGCGCATCAACACCGCGCTTGGCGCCGCTCGAATGATCCTGACACCGCTGGTGCTGGAGTACCTGCGCCGCCATCCGCAGATGAACATCGAAATGCTGACCGAAGGCGCTCTGGTCGATATCAACGCCAAAGGCTTCGATGCCGGCGTGCGCATTCTCGAAGCCGTGCCGCCCGACATGGTCGCGATCCCGATCGGCCGCATGATCCGGCCCGCCATCGTCGGTTCGCCAAGCTATTTCGAGGATCGGGACAAACCGCGCGTGCCGGCCGACCTCAACGCGCACCGCTGCATCCGTGCCCGCATGGCGAGCGGCTCTATCTATCGTTGGGAATTCTCAAAACGCGGCGAAGCCTTTGCAGTAGACGTGCCCGGCCCGCTGATTCTCGACGAAAGCGACCTGATGTTGCGTGCGGCCCGTGATGGCGCCGGCCTTGCCTATCTCCACGAATGGCAGGTTGCAGAGGATGTCGCGACAGGCCGACTGGTTCAGGTGCTCGACGACTGGACACCTTCTTATCCCGGCCTCTGCCTCTATTATCCGGGCCGCCGGCACCTGCCGGCTAAACTGCGTGCCTTCGTCGATCTGATCCACGAAGTCAATCGACGCGAAGACGGCTAGGCTCGATTTGCGGACTGGCGTGCAAAGTAAAATCGGCTAGTCTCTCGCCTTATCAGATAAGCGAGCCCGGTCATGCAACATCACGTCTCCGCCTCTTCCAAAACCTGCGCCTGGGGTTATTTCGACGCCGCCCGGGAGCCGGTGCTGACGATCGACAGCGGCGACACGGTGGTGATCGACACGGTCTCCGGCCCTGCGGAAGTTCTGCCCAGGGAAGGGTTCACCATCCTTCCCGAACATCTCGAAATTCACGAAAACTGCCGGCCGATCATGCAGGGCCATATCCTCACCGGACCGGTCGCTGTGCGCGGCGCCAAACCTGGCCAGGTCCTGGAGGTGAAGATCCTCGACGTCGAGCTGCGTCAGGACTGGGGCTATAACGTCATCCGCCCGCTTGCCGGCACGCTCCCTTATGATTTCGAGACGCCGCGGATGATCACCATCCCGCTCGACAAGCAGAGGAATGTCGGCCGCCTGCCCTGGGGTCTCGACCTGCCGCTGGCACCCTTCTTCGGAGTGATGGGCGTCGCTCCGCCGCCGAACTGGGGCCGCATCACCTCGATCATGCCGCGTTCGCACGCCGGCAATATCGACAACAAGGAACTGGTCGCCGGCACCACGCTCTATCTGCCGATCTTCAACGAGGGCGCGCTGTTCTCCTGCGGGGACGGCCATGGCGCGCAGGGCGACGGCGAGGTCTGCATCACCGCGATCGAGACGGCACTGCGCGGCACATTTCAGCTTGCGGTGCGCGACGATCTCGATTTCGTCTATCCACGGGCTGAAACGCCGACGCATTACATCACCATGGGCATGGATCCGGATCTAGACCAATGCGCCGTCATGGCGCTGCGCGACATGATCGTGCTGCTCGGCGAAAAAGGTGGCCTGTCGCGGGAAGATGCCTACACGCTCTGTAGCCTTGCCGGCGACCTGCGCATCACCCAGACCGTCAACGGCTGCAAGGGCGTGCATATGATGATGGCGAAGACCCTCGTCGAGCGCCCCGCCTGAGCCGGTGGTCAGCCGAAAGGCGATTGGCACTGGCGGCGCGGGCCGCCGGCGAAAGGCTGATAGCTGTTGTCCTCCGCCTGATAGGACCGGTAACGGGCAAAACACCATTCCTCATGGGATCCGGCCGGAACGTCGGCATCGATCGCCTGCGATTGGGCGTAACCTGCTGCACCGCCGTCGGCCCGCTGGTTGACGCGGGCAGCTGGTCTTTCCGGAAGCGGCTGCAGCTCGTCCTGCATCTGCGGGGCTTGCGGCTCGTCCAGCGCCTGGTCACGCATCGGTGCGGCGGCGACAGTCTCGGTCGCGGCGGCGCCCGGTGCCTGACACTGCCGACGCGGGCCGCCGCTCAAGGGCTGGTAGCTGTTGTCTTCGATGCGATAGGACTTGTATCGCGCGAAACACCAGTCCGCCTGCGCGGGATCGACCATGGCTTGCCGCTCTTCCGCCGGCTGCGGGACGGCGGCCGGCTGTTGCGGATTGATCGAGGCGGTCACGGTATTGTCGACGGCTGCCCCCGCAGCGGCCTGCTGAACAGCGGGCATGTCCCGCATATCGGCCGCAACTGAAGCCGGAGGCGTCGCAGTCGGCAGGCGCTGATAATCCTGGCTGGCGGTGTCGACGACCTTGGGTTTTGAGGTCCACAGGTCCGGCGTATTCACATTGGCGAACTTATGGGGTTCGGGTTCGGCGATCACGTTCGCGGTGATGATCACGCCGCTCAGGAACACCAGAACGAGCAGGACAAGACTGCCCAAAAGCAAGAGGATTGGCTTCATGACCGCGCTCCCATTTCGTCTTGCAGACCAAATGCCGATCAGGCGCCGGAGTTCCCGTCGAGGGAGCAAAAGAAACAGGATTGGAGATCACGGATAATGACAGGGCGACATGCGCCCATCTTCGTCCAACTCTTCGAAAGAGGAGATGGTGGGTGATGTAGGGCTCGAACCTACGACCCGCTGATTAAGAGTAATCGCTATAACTCTACAACCGGCGCAAAACCGCAATACCGGTTTCCAATGGGGTCTTCAATACCCCCTTGATTACCCGTGAACAAACGGCGAATTGGAAACCGCCGACTAGCGCCCTATCCTCTCTTGCATGACCGACATCCCTCCCCCGACCGTCCCAGAGGACGCCGAGAACCGCCACCTGTTCTGTCAAATGGCGATCGAGATCCCGCTGCAGGATTTGATCCAGGCTGCAGTTAAGGCCGGATGGGACGAGCCCGAGGTGCTGACCGCGATCATAGAGGTTGCTGACAACCTCATGTTGGCGCACGGCTCGAACGCGGAACTTGATGCTCTTCTCAAGGCGCTGAGACGTAAACTCGACTAAGAGGCATGCCGGTAAAGAGGGAAAGCGTTCTAAATCCATCGACGAGCGAGGCGCACTCCTTGCCTTAACATGCTCCACGTCAGGACCGCCGTTCCGAACACTAGAACTGCTATGGGAATAAGCACCTTTAGATTTAGCGGGTTCGCCATCAGGGTTGATCCAAAACCCAAAACTATCAAAGTGGCCAACAGCCAGAAATTGGAGATCTCAAGAACTTCCCCGTACCAAGTACCTGGGTAACAACGGATGCCAAATTCTTCGTGGGTGCAGCCCGAGAAGTTCAACAATATCACCCACGCCAAAACCGACACGAAAAAGATGAGCCAGAACCACCCAGCCATTATCGCCGGGACATTCGTGACAATGAACCATGCGTACGCCCTGGCTTCCGACATCGCTCTTCCCTAGCATTGTTCCAGAACAAGTTGAACCACGGACGGGCGGCAGACAATAGCCAAAAAGACGCCCGCCGAAGCGGGCCGAGTCGAGGGACAGTCTGGAGTAGTCTGGAACGCAGCGGAGTGCGAGTGCTGATGGATGGAAGGGCCGCTGCGTCTGTTGTTCGAACTGCGACTGATGACGAACGTTCCCGCGCCGCATGGCGATATCCTCTCCGCCCCCTCATTTTTGCGAGGTTTCCTCGTGCCCGGATAGGGATATACCTATGCGGGTGATTCTCCGAGGGAGACGGAATGGACTTGGTTGTATTTGGGTATCAGATCGTACCGGGCCGTGACGACCCCCTGGCCTTCGCGGCTTCCCTTGAGGAATGCCAGCGCGATGCCTTATCCGAGCGGGACGAGCTTCGGCGGACTGACCCGGATCTCGAACCTCTCGGGGCAATGGCGATCTACCGGCTTACTCTAACTTGGCCCGACACCGACGGGCTGCTTGCGGTCTTGAACGAGAAGACTTCGCTGCTCGACGCCATTGTCGTCGATCGCAAGCTTGTGGGTCTGGTGGCCGATTGACTGAGCACCTTTGGACCGGGCAGTCCGGCGACTGATGACCTTCTTCCACGAAAGCTACCTCACCTTGCGAGTTTGCAGCATGAAAACGGAAATCGTCACGTCGCGTAAGAAGACAATCCTTTTGCTTCTCGGGTCCCTTGTCTTCGTCGCAGTTAGTTGGTCTTTGCCGGACGAGAGATTCTATCTCCGGCTCTTTGGGGTAGCGCTTTTTTCGGCCAACGCGATTATTTTTGTACTGATGCTGGTTCGCCCGTCGCGGCTATCTTTGGACCAGGATGGGCTAAGTCTTTCCGGCGGATTTCGTCTTTCACCTATGAAAATCGCATGGCGCGACGTGGAAGGTTTCGTTGTACGCCGTGCTCAGCCTGGCACTTCACTGATTGGCTTTAACTATAGCGTACACGCCTCCAGTAAACCGCGCGGTGCAGCGTTTTCGCGGGGCAGCACGGGCGTGGATGGCGGACTTCCCGGCGGATGGTCGATGTCGGACATCGCGCTCGTCGATATGCTCAACGCGTATCGCGAACAGGCACTGGCCAATGACGAAACGCTTCGACTGCCGGAAAATTTTCCACGACCTATTCCGGCAAGCCGTAGATCTCCGACGTGTCATCCGGATCGCGCAACCCCTTGAACGACGGATGCCGCAGCTTCCCGTCATTAGTCCATGCCCGGTACTCGATCTCCGCAACGAGCGCCGGAGCGGTCAGCACCAGGTTCTTTCCAGGCACCTTCACGGGCGGCAGCTTCGTCTTGAGCTTGTCGAGTTGCTTCTTCAGCGATCGGGCAACGTCATGCTTGAACCCGGTCCCGACACTGCCGACGTACTTGTATCCGTCCCGATACTGCGCACCCAGCAGCAGGCTCCCGATCGCGCCGGGCAGCGCCGTTGACGGCTCATAGCCGATGATGGCGAAGCTTTCGCTCTGGACGCATTTGATCTTGAGCCAATCGCCGGTGCGTCCGGACCGGTATGGCCGGTCGCGATGCTTGGCGACAATGCCTTCCAGGCCGAGCTGGCAGGCGTGGGCGAGAAAATCATCTGGGTCGGCGTCGAGTTCTTCCGAGATCCTGATCGCCGCCCCCTGCCCGTCCAGCACGTCCTCGAGCAAATGCCGGCGAGCGGAGTATTCCATTGCGCGCAGATCGTGCCCGTCGAGATAGAGGAGATCGAAGGCGTAGAGGATCGAGTTGCGGGATGGCAGTTTGCCGCCTGCCTTACCGGAGGCACCAAGGGAGTTCTGCAGCAGGCCAAAATCAGAGCGCCCCTGCTCGTCGAGGACAACCGCCTCGCCGTCGAGGATCATGGTGGTCGGACCGAGAGCCTTGGCAGCGTCGGCAATAGCCGGGAACCGATGCGTCCAATCGTGCCCGCCCCGAGTAATGATCCGGACGCCGGCCGGCTCAATGTGCACAGCCAGGCGGTATCCATCCCACTTGATTTCATAGGACCAATCATCGCCGAGGGGCGGCTTGCTCTTCAGTAGCGCCAAGCACGGCTCCATTCGATCGGGCATGGGATCGAAGGGAAGATGGGGCTGATTCGGGTCGCGCCGCTTGACGGGCCGGCTTTGCAGCGGCGCGGCTCCCTCGTGCAGAAGCGGCTTGGCCCGCCTCACGATGACATGCGGCGGTGGAAGCCGTCCAGAAGCTCCACGGCCCGATACAGCACTTCACCAGAAGACGGTGAGTAATCGGCCGCGATTTCCTGATGCTCTCGGTCGATCTTTTCCGCCAAGTGTTCAATGTCCGGGGCGGCTTTGTCATGGACCGCTCG
The DNA here is from genome assembly GCF_002968555.1 of Neorhizobium sp. T6_25. NCBI lineage: Bacteria > Pseudomonadati > Pseudomonadota > Alphaproteobacteria > Hyphomicrobiales > Rhizobiaceae > Neorhizobium > Neorhizobium sp. T6_25. The sequence continues at coordinate 52,938 of NZ_PVBL01000009.1, read as the reverse complement.
CGAGATCAAGGCCGAGTAATGCAGACTTCCGGCGACCCGAACCAGAACTCGATCGCGCTGTTCGACAGTCAGTTCTGAAAACGCCGAATCACCTTTCGGGATCAACTCGGCTTTTGTGCTTATCTCACCAGCCATATGCAAAACTCCATGATCGAGTGATTCGCGACTCAATCGAGGAACGCCGCGATAGTTCCGAATCATCCGTGCCGGAATTTCACAAGCGGTAGCCGCGCGAAATTTGTTTCGAGCGATTGTAGGAAACCGCTACCTCTCTACGTCCTTGGTACGAAGACGGGAGAGAAATCATGTGCGGACGCTTTACCCACCACCTGCCGTGGTCGGAGATCCACCGACTGTATCGGCTGACGCTGGATAAGGACCGTGGCCGCAACACCCAGCCTCGTTACAATATCGCCCCGACGCAGAGTGTTCTCTTTGTCCACCACGACAAGGAAGGCAACCAGGTCGTTGACGAGGGGCGTTGGTGGCTGGTGCCGCATTGGGCAAAGGAAATGCCGAAGGCAACCCTGTTCAACGCCCGCAGCGAAACGGCGCCGACCACGCCGGCATTCAGAGATGCCTTCAAGGCTCGCCGGTGTCTGATCCCGGCCGACGGCTTCTATGAATGGACGGTTTCGCGGGAAGACGGGAAGAAGGACCCCTGGTACATCTTCCAGCCCGGCGGGGCACCCTTCTCCTTCGCCGGCCTGTGGGCGCACAATGACAAGCTGGGCGTGACGAGCTGCACGATCCTGACGGCCGGAGCCGAGGAGCCGATGCGGCAGCTTCATGACCGACAGCCGGTTATCCTCGATCCCGCCTTCTATGACGAGTGGCTGTCCGCTGAGACGCCTGTCCCACAGGCCACGGAACTGCTGAAACATCATCTGGACGGCCAGCTCCAGTTCCACCGGGTCTGCCGGGACGTGAACAGCTCCAAGTTTCAGGATGCAATGGCGATCAATCCGCTCTAACGGGAGACCTGCCGTGCCCAAGTTCGTCGACCATCACCGAGGCTACCGCATCGCGATCTACAGCCCCAATGACCACTATGCGGTCATAACTCCGCCCGGCGGCAACGCCGTCCTGCAACTTAGGGAACAGGTTCCGCGCGCGACCCTCGTGGAGGGCTTGGCAACCTGCCTCGAACGGGCGCGGCAGCTGATTGACGGATTGGTCCAGGGATCGACCGAACAACCCCGTTGACTCTCCGGCCGACCAGAACATAATTAGAACGCTGGACCGCGACCAAGGCGGTTATCCACAAACGATCCACAGCCTTATCAACACGCTTAGGCGTGAAGGAGAAGTCATGTCTGAGGATGACAATGGCCTGAGACATCTTGGCGAACCAATCTGCGCCAAATGTGGCGGCGGGCTGGTCTATGAAGGCGAGGCGCCGGAGCCCGGCGACATCATCGAGTGCGAGAACGCGAAGTGCGGGCGCAGGGGCACCTATGCCGAGGTCACGGCCGATTGCGAGGCGGTCTACGCTCAGTTCCAGGACTGGTATCTTCAGCAATCGGCGCTGGGAGGGCCGACAATGAAGGAGATCCGGAGGTGGAAGCCAAAGGGAAAACGCAAGTTCACGATGAAGATCGTGGGCGCTGGGCGAGCCGATGACCTGAAGCGAGGTTTCAAAGCCATCGAGCTATGACGTCCGCTTGGAAGAGGAAATACCGTTGGGTGCGGACGTGGCCCGGCGAAACGGGCCTGAATGGTAAGCCCCACGAGGACTACGTCGGCTATGACGGGAAAGCGTATATCGGGAGGATCTTTCTCGACCAGCAGACCCTAAAGGCCGGAGCGTGGCGCTGGGCAGGCGGGATGCCGGAGCGCTGCCGCACGATGACGATGCCGAACAGCGGATGGCTTCCGACGGCTGCCGAGGCGGCGAAACAGGTCGAGGATTATTGGGACGCTATGCTCGCAAACACCGGGATACACAAGAGATGAGCGATGATCGCACTGCCACTCACCCAGCCGCGCCGGTGCATTTCGAGCACTGGTGCGAACGTCCCGGCTGCAAACAGTGGGGAGGCTTCGGCTTCGAGCGCGACAAGACGAAGACGGATTGGTTCTGTATGGAGCATCGGCCGGAAACGTATCGCGGCATGCAGGTGCGCAGAAGCTCGGAAATGCATGTGAGCGCCGAATCGCCAGCGGAAGGCACAGCTTAAGTCAGGACCGCCTGATCGTGAGCCCGATATGCTTTTCGTATTCCTGCTCTGGGACGCCATATGATCCGCCAGCGATGTCTTCCAGCTTTGACCGGTCCACGACCTTGATGTTGCCGCGGGTTGCCTTGATCGCGTGAACACCTTCGAGAATGTGAATCTGATCTGTGACGCCGGAGCGGCGTACCCCGAGCATAAGCCCGAGGAACTCGTGGGTGAGCGGCAGATCGTCGTCTTGCACACGGTCGTGGCACATCAGAATCCAGCGTGCCAATCGCTCAGGCATGTTGTAGCGGGCATTGGCGAGAGCTGAGTGCGCGAGCTGCAATTCGCAGCAATGGACATATCTGAGGAGCACATCGTTCGCAGAGGGAACCTGTTCGACTGCTGATAGAAGCGCAGATACCGGAACTGAAATTCCGCTTCCCTCAACCTGAATGAATGTCCTGTTCGGGGTCTGGTTCACCTTGAGAAGCACGTGCGCGCCTGCCATGCCATCATGCCCGATATGCCCGACTTCCACCGACTCATCGTCCGAGTTTGTCGCCACCAGCGACGCCAGCCCTCGCTCCAGGAAGTAAACCACTTCTGTCGGCACCTCGGGCGTGACCATCTCGAACTTCAAGGGAAGCTCAACCGGCCGCATGTGGGGTTGCAGGATTTCGAACGCTTCAGGAGGAAGAGCGCGAAGGAGAAGATTTCGAATCCTAGACTGCAAAAAATCGAACATAGCCCAGCCTCAGCGGGATAGAGCCCGACCTCATGCCGACCGGTGGCGAAGTGTCAGCAATAACAAGCGTATGCGCCAGAATGCCTCGTCCGGCCAAGAGCCGCGGGCCGTTTGTACGTTTCTGACAATCTCAAGATGCGGCGGCCCTGGCTGTGGCCAGGCTTACGTGATCGATGATCTGAACGGCGGCCGAAAAGGAAAGAACGATGACAGTGAAGCCATTCTCATCCGTGACGTTCATGATCCAGGCCGAAACGTCGGTCTCGGTCAGCATAGAACCCTTCAATCGTTCGGCGATGGTCTCGATCGCCTCACTGCGGGCACTCTGAATGTCGGGGTGCTCCGAGCCGACAGTATCAGGCAAGTTGACACTATCATGGAGATTGAAGAAGTACCGGGCCATATGGCTGTCGCTCCTGTCCAGGCAAGAGCGAAACGTAATCTCTCAGCCATCCACGCCTGTGATCGATGGCGGATGATGAAGGACTTATCGCATTTAATAACGTTCTAAACAAGGCCGCGCCGTCCCCGCAGCCATTGACGGCGCTGAGTTCCGAGCTTCTCTTGGGATATTCAGCTCGGCATCAGATGGTAGGTCAGCAAGCTAAGGCTACGGATGCAATGAACGGAGCGGTGGGAAAATGATCGGGGCGATCATCATCTGCGCGTCGCTGACCGCCGTGGACGGCGACACCGTAAAATGTGACGGGCAGAACATGCGCCTTCTCGGACAAGGCGTCGTCGACGTCCGAGGCATAGACACGCCTGAAATCGGCAGCCATGCGAAATGCGAGAAGGAGCGCAAGCTGGCCTTGATCGCGAAGCGCCACTTGGCCGACCTCATCCGAGGCAAGCGGATCAAGATCGAGGCGAAAGGCGTCGACGATTTCGATCGTCCGCTCGTGAACCTTTATCTGCCGGACGGGCGCGAGGTTGGGCAGATCCTGCTGAAGGACGGAACGGCGCGCGAATGGTGGCCGGGGAACAAGAACGACTGGTGCAAATAAAAAAAGGCCTCCCCCGCCCGTGAAGGCAGAGGAGGCCAATCAGGTCCGCTGTGGATCGCGGACGGACTATATCAAAAGTTAATCACGGGTAGAAGTCGGTTGTGGTGGTCCAGAACGGATGACACCGATGGGTCAGCTGGGCGAAGCTTCGGTTTCGAACCTCGCTGACTGGCAGGCCAATGATCCATGGGCCAGCGCGCTGATACCCGACCGGGCGGTTTGGGCTCGACGTATCGTTCGGCTCTCGCATCAACTGCACCGAGACCCTGTCGAAGTCTCCCGGCCGGTCTCCTGAAAACCAAGCTATGCCGACATATTCACAATCGCGGATCTTCCGGAACGCCGCCCGGATCTGCGTCTGCCCGTCTGCCGTCGGCTCGATCGTGAGGATATCGAGCTTGCCGACCACGGGGAAGAACCTGGTCTCCATCGCCGGCCCGACCGCATAGACGGTGAAGACCATGGCGAAGAAGGCGACGACAGCGCAAAGCATCTTCACGCCCACCACGATGGCATGAGAGATCCTATTGCCCAATGACCAGTCCTCCCTTGAACACAAAATTGGCGATGAGGGCGACAGCCGAACTACCGAATGCGGCGAGAACCCACCATCCCAGCTTGTAGACGGCCTTGATGCTGTTCTCGATGCCGGTAAGCCGCTTTTCGAGATACTCATCTCTTACCTCCTGAACGGCCTTGTCCTTGTCCATCTCAGCACTGATTTCCTCAATGCCTTTGCTGATCGCGGAGATTTTGCCGTTGTATTCGGTGATGATGCGGGCATGTCCTTGGACGTCCCTTTCGAGGAAGTCGATCCGCTCTGGACTCATCCTCTCCCCTTTCTATGCGGTGAAGGCCTGCTATTTTACTGCCGGGCATGATGGATTTCAGGGGGCGCCAATGCGCCGGTGCAAAGACTGCCGCGATACCGGGTGGGTCTGCGAGGACCACCCGACAAAGCCTTTCACGGGGACTCACGGATGCGGATGCGGCGCCGCCGGCATGCCCTGCCCCAGATGCAATGAGCGATGGGACAGCCCGCCGGACGTGTCAAAGGTGTTCCAGTCGGTTATTCACGTCAGCGGGAAGAAGGTGAACTGACGATTCTGCTCTTCATGTCCTCGCCCCATTGGGCGCAGTCCGCTGATTGCCGATCGCGATTGTCCGCGACCACGTCCCAGCGCTTCAACGTGATCACGCGCGGCTCGCTCGGCTTGGGCTTGACCCGTTCCATTTTCGCCGTGCAGCCGGCAGGAAGGTCAGGGAAAGAGGTCGAGGCCTGTGCCCGCCCCCTCGCCTCCGCTGCATTCTCCGCTCGCTCCTGAACGCTCTGGCAGCCGACCAGCAGCGTCAAAAGGATCAGTGACGCCCGTACCATTGCAACTCCTCCTCGCTCCAGGTGTCGAGGCCATCCTTGCGGGCCTGCGCATCGAGCTGATCTATCTTTGCCTCGGCTGCCTGACGTGCCAGCTCCGTCGCATCAGCGCGCTCCTGCGCCTTGGCGGATGCCGCATCGGAAATAGCCCTGCGGCGGCGCTCCTCATCGAGCTGCGCTTGAACCGTGTCGCGTTCGAACTTGGTGACCATGTTGGCCGTGGCCGCATCCATGCGGTACCTGACAATCCCTGGGACGATCTGGCCGATGAACGGAAGGCGAATGCCCTCGTAGAATAGTACGGAAAGGCCAATGCCTACCAGGACGGCGATCGGCAGCTTGATGAGGTCGGATAGGCTCGCGAACATCAGAGGCCACTCACGCAAAGCTCAGCTTCGCCGATGCGCTGCGCGTCACCCATTTCCCGGCGGCGAACCAGCCCCGTGACCACCTGACCTCCTGCCCGGTTCCAAGCGGTCTGAGCTTCGCACGCCTCCCGATATCTGCCGTCACGGATGAAACCGGCTGCTCGGGATCCGCACATGCCGGCGACACCGAAGTTATAGGCGCCGGAGATCGCGGTCGCCTGGACGCTGATCGGCTTCTTGTCAAAGTTTGCGATGCATTTCGTCAGCGGGGTGTAATAGTCCCGGTAGACGCGCTTGATCAGCATCGCCTCGCATTCGGCCGGCGTCTTCGTCATGCCAGCAGTGATGCCCTTAGTCTCGCCGTAGCAGATGTCCCAGATCTTGGCGAACGGGTCCCAATGCGATTTGAGGACCAGCCCTTCCCACGGCTTGATGAGATGGTCGACGGCAAGAACGACCGCGACCGGCGGCTTGCTGGCGAGATAGGCACTGTACCCGCCACCGCCGGCGAAGAGAGCGAGCACGCTCGCAATGGCTGCCTTGCCGCGGCTACTGCTGCGGATCTTGTTTATCGGCATGAACCGGCTCCTGTTGGACAAGTAGGCGCGCAACGAAAGCGCAGCACGTTGCGAGGAATGAAAGGGCTGCGAAGATGCCGGGAGGCCAGTCGAGCCAAAGCTGGATATCGGGAAGCGAGAGGACCAACTCGATCCCCGAGAGTATCCCCGCGATGATCAACAGCCGGATCGACCACGCACGGCGAAGCACCCGGCGCCAGTCCGCTACGAATTTCATAGGTGATGTCCTTGAGGGTTAGATCAGATCGGCCAGACGATCGGCGTGACGCCGCCGATGAACTCTTCAATGGTCGGCGGTGCGATCTCGCCTGCCTGGACAGCGGCGAGCTGATCGAACATGTAGTCCAATGCCGCATCCCGCCATGCGATGTAGGCCGCCGCCTCGGCGGCCCACTGTGGCTTGGTGCTGCCCTCGTAACTGACGATCGTGAGGCGATTGTCGTATTGCCTTTGAGCCGCGACAGCGTCGAGATGATGATCGAACGCGACCTTGTAGTGATCAAGCGTCGGAGCAATGCCAGGCAGGATGGCGGTTCCCCAGGAAGTCAGCATCAGAAGTTCCCCCACTGTGCTCCACCCGCAGAGACAATCGTCTTCTTGCCGGTCAGGTTACGGATGCGATATTTCATGTTCATACCGCTCGGTTGGGATGCGAGGCTGGCGTCACCCTGATAGAGTTTGTGCCCGCCGACATCCGAGATGAGCGCCACGGCCGCGGCTGTCCAGGTAGCGCCGTTGTCTCTGGAGATCTCGCCCACGAAATCGGTGTTCGGGACAAGAGTATCGCTGCCAACCCCCGTCTCGATGAGCACGCGGCCCTTTGCTGGAGAGCTGGTGGACGCTACGGCGATAGATTCAAGAACCATATCATCGTAGGTCTTCAGGTCTGTCTTTCCTTCGATTCCGAGGAATGCCAGGAAAGTTCCTGCAGCAAGAGCGGTGTAAGTTACTGGTGCTGCGACACCAGCTTCTTGGGCGGTCGTCTTCGAATAAGCGTTCACCATTCCAACGCCCTGCGCAGTCTGACTAAATAGTCCAGAGGTAACTGGGCAGTCGAGAGATACGACAAGGTCTCTAGCTAGATCAGGAGTAAACGCTATCCAATCGGACCAATGGTCTGTGGCAGCAAGAGGCTGAAAGCCGTTAGATCCGCCGTTCCATGTGACACGAGTGATCGTAGCCGGATCCATATCCCAAGCATTACCCGCCGCCGCCTTCTGCCCGATGAAGACGTTCGCGATAGGCTTTTGTACGCCGGTAGCTGCGCCAGCGATACAAATGCGAATGTAGGGAGTCGAGAGCCTTAGCAAGGCTGCGGATATGACAGTTCTCAACGTATAGATGGTTGCGACCGCTGCGGAATTTATTCGTGTTCCTTTTACTTGCGCAAGCTGGGTCTTCAGTTCTCTCGGATACCATTGGAATCCAGTAGAATCGTAGAGGGCAAGTTTGGTCGATGTCGTTCCATTACCGTACGGCGCTACAGGAGGTGTAAATGGTTCGAAGTTTCGCGCGATACCCTTACTAATTCTTATTTCGTCCAGATATCCGTTCCAAGAAAATGTTGCATCGAAGCCTCCACCGATAGTAGGCCCGTTTGTATTATGGACAACGTAGCTATTTGCATCAACGTAGTTCGCGCCTTCTTGAACACCGTTCAAGAACATTTTAGTAACACCAGCCTGGCGAACGACCCTCCAGTGAAACCAAGTGCTCAATGGAACTGTCGTTGTACCTGTTATTCTCGTGGCAGCGCTGACGTAGTAGAGCATGACGTTCGCTGCGCTCACATACAAAAGAGGAGCGGCGGAAGTCGCTGCAGTACGAAAATCCAGGATATAGTGAGCTACACCCGCGACGTTGCGGTAGGCCCAACCCTCCATATCGAAGTCGCCGGTTCCAAGGGCGAAATCATCAGACCCATCACCCATAAGTCTGCAATTGTTCACTCCGTCGAATGCAGCCGAGAATCCGCCAAATCTGGACTGAGCATCACTGACCTGAAAAGTTCCCTGTGGAGTCCAAGAATGCTTCGGAGATCCTGAAGCATAATCTTCATATCCACTGTCTGTGATAGACTTCTTTCCGGTTAGTGGTCCGTCAAAATGGAGCATCGAAACGGTGTACTGGTCGATCCCGCCATTCGGAAGATTGATGCCGGCCGTGTTGCGATAAGAGTCCGCAAATCCCCCGTTCATCCCCTGTATGCTGCCTGTGAGGTCAGCAAGAGCCAAGGCAAACGCGGCGTCATTCTTGCCGCCTGCGTTCGCAGCCAGAACCTCAATCGCCGTCTGGAGGGTCGCCGGAGAATCCGGAAGTTGCGCAACCGCGTTGTTGAACGTGACGTCGGCTCCCGCAATTGCAAGCCAGTTTTTCGCCTGCGCATTCGTCAACGCCTTGAGGACTTTGCCCGTCGCGCCGTCATAGCCGGCGAGCGCGCCGTCCGTCGATGCTCCCGGCCCGGTTACAAGATCGGCAACCAGCTTGCCTCCATCATCGATCGCCTTGCCGGTGTTGCTGCTGAAGGCGGCGACGCGGCCGACCGTAGCGCCGCCAGGGCCGAGCACATCACCCGTACCTGTGCCGTCGGTTCCCTTCGCCGCGGCCAGCTGCCAGTAGGCGTTGGCAGTCGCCGGCAGAATAGGCGGCGCGTTCCCGGTGGTCGCTTGGAGGGCGATCCAAGAGGAACCATTATTCAACACCATGTCACGGATGACGTAGGCCGTCGCGCCGGAATAGGCGCCACGGAAGTTCACCCCGATCTCGCCGGCGGGGATCGTGAAGGTGATCTGGTAGGGATCGCCCGGTTCACCGCTACCGGTCACCTCCATCTCGGCATTCGTGCCAGGCGCACCGGTGACGACCGGCTCAAAATCGATCTCAGGCGCCGGTCCGGCCGGACCAGTGCCATAGCTGAACGGACCCGCCCAATCGCCTGAAGTCGCCGAGGCCTTGATGTAGAGAGCGGCCGGATTGACGTCGATCGCCAGGAAGGCAAAGCCGGCCGGCCTCTCGTCATAGGTCGCGAGATCGGCCGTCTCGGCAGCCACGTCGTACCGATAGAGCGTCCCCGCCTCCATCGCGACCAGCAGCCGGGACAGGATGTTGCTGTTCGTTTCCAGCTGCTCGCTGAACGCCGTCGCACGAAGCAGAGCATAGGCATAGGTACCGGTTGCGCCGGTCCATTCCAGCGCTGCCGTCGCCGCGGTGTCGCCCTCGATCGACGCCAAGGGAAGCGGATTGCCTTCCCCCTGAACGAAGATCGTGCCGCCGGCCACCTGCGCTATTGCCCAGGCAGTATCAATGCCGGTCACGGCCTTGCTGCCGTTGGTCAGCTGAACTGACCCGGTGATGTAATAATCAGCCATGTGATGGAAACCCTAAGAGGTCGGGATGCCGAGGATGTAGTAGCGAATGCCGACGATGCGCGAAGCTGGGTAGTCAAATGCCCAGGCGTTGTTAGACCATCGCTCCTGATACGGGTTGCCCTCGTAGGTCCAGAAGGTCGCCTGGTTGCTGCCAAGAATGCAGAAGCTGCTATTGCCGGCGTTGTAGCGGGTCGAGTTGTTGTAGCTTTCGATGAGACGGGCGGACGGCGCCTTGACCCCGACACCAGCATCGGCGTCGGACATCACCGTCATGTATTTGACGAAGGGGAAGAACCCGGCTCCGTTAAAACCGATCGTGAAGCTCTGCCCCGCGTTCACCGAATTCGGCGGGGCATATTGAGGCTGCGCCCCGATCACCCGATACCCTTCGGCCAGGATCTGGATCGCAGGCCAGCGGCTATCGAGGACGATGTCAGCGAAGTTCGGCGGGTCAGCAGCGCCAGGTCGAAGGAACTGGACGACGTCCTGGTCGCCATCTTCGAACTGCCGCAGCACGTTGTTATTACCCGACGTCGGCGGTAACTGATTGTTCGAAAGAACAAGGTACCGAACCCGGCACGGTCCAGAGAGATTGTTGATGTAAAGCTTCGTCCCAGAGAACCAGTATTCGCACCTGGTGTCAGTGAAATAGCCACTGACGGGGTAGGAGATAACCCCGTTCTCATACTGCAGCATGTCGCAGATGGTGGTGTTATCGACCGGATAGCCGACCTCGATCTCGGTGAGCCCGGACGGCAGGGCAATGTCCCCCGCCTTGATCACCGCGAGCGGGCGGCCGGAGGAGTCGAAAGCCATCTGGGTCGGCGTCGCCGTCCGGGTGTCAAATCCCGGCTTTGCGACCCGACAGAACTCGCTTGTAATTTCCACCCCGCGCAGTCCAGGGACGGGCGATGGCGTGTCGCTGTCAAGCAGAGGTACGTTCGTCGCGGGAAGCCTCCAGACCACCAGCTTGATCAAATAGGACCCGCCGTCGAACCCGCCAAAGGTGTTTGTGTAATAGCGAATGCCCTTCCCTAACGGCGGGCTGCCGTAAAAGGTTTGGGTGTCATTGAGCCACCAGCCGTTGTTCATCCAGGCGATCATTGTGCGATAGCCAGGCTCTTGGCCGTTGTTATCTTCTGCGCCCTGGGTGAAGACCCTGAAGTTCTCGACGTAGCGGCCATCGGAGAGGCGCTGGTATTTCAGGTCGTAGACTGGCAGATCGTACGGGAGCGCGTCCCCGAAATACGAATTGCGGATCATGATGTAGCTGAAGCCAGCGACCGACCCGGGCATCTTCTTCTTCTGATAGTTTGCGTTGTTCGTCCCCGCCGGCCAGTAGGTCGTGGAATTCGGAGAGAACGACGTACTGTCTATGTCGACGATCTTCACGTCGTCGGCGAACTTGGAATTGTAGAGGAATGAGCTCCTGTTCGCGTCCGGCTCGGTGATCGGGTCGATTTCGCCCTTGGTGATCTTCACGCAGGGGACACCGAGGCTGTCAAAACCAATGAGCGTCTGGGTCATGAGCTGATCACGATCGTGCCGTTGTTGACGTCAATAACCATCTTGCCGTTCGGGCTCTGGATGATGCCGGCGTTGACCGTGCCGATGTTGGCGATGTTGAGCTTGAGTTCTCCGCTCTCAAACACCATCGGATAGCTTGCGTCGCCGCCGTCAGTGACGACGAACTGGTCGACGTTGAAGGCGGTCCGGGACTTGATCACGCCCTCGTCGGTATAGAGCTCGATGAAGAAGCCACTCTCCTTGAACTCATCCTCGATCTCAGCCTTGAGCAGGATGGCGTAGCGGACATTGACGCCTGCAGGGGCCGCCACCGCCTGAAAGGCTACCTTTCCGTTCGCCAGATTGTTGCCGAACTCGGCGATCAGCTCCTCTGTGACGGCAACGACGTTGGCGATGTCCGACGTGATGATCGCGACTTCTTCGGTGAAGCTCGCGCCGAGCTGCTGGAGCTTGCGTCCAATAGTCTGGGAAACGCCGCCGTTGATTTGGAGGTTCTGCTGCAGGCGCGCGAGGAGCGTTTCGTTGCGGTTCAGGCTGGCGTACAGTTCGGTGAAGACCGCCATCACATCGTCGCGCAGGTTGCCCAACCCGACCTCGATATCCGCGTTGCCGGCATCAGCCGAGGTTACAGTGATCGGGACGGTCCAATTGGTCGGGCGGTCAGCGATCAGCCTATGACGGAACTCATAGTCCGTCAGGTTCAAGATCCCTTCCTGGATGAACGTGACGGCCGCCTGTCGGTCCACCTGGCGGGTGAACTTGTTCGCCGGCTCGGTCTTGATCCACCACTCGAACACCACGCCGGTGACCGTCACGTCGTCGATCGGCGCCCAGGTCATGCGGAAGGCCGGATAGGTGCGGCCATCCGCTCCGGTCGCTATCACAGCAATGACGGCCCAGTCCTGAAGGGCATTCAGATAGACCGGCTCGCCGTTCGGGATCGGCACGTTCGGCGGGATGAGGCCGACCGAAGCGTAGATCTCGCCGGAGCGCTCCTGCAGGGACAGAACCACGTTGCGCGGCCCGTCGCTGCTCAAAGCCCGGATCGAGCGGCTCTGGACGACGAACACGATCGAGCCATAGCGCGCGGAATTCCACTGCACCCAATCGCCGACGCGGATCGTCTGGAACCGAGGGCGCAGAACGATGTCCGCAGTCGCCTCGTATCTGTTCTCATTGTAGTAGATCGATGCCAGCTGGTTCGCCTGGCGCTTCGAGCGCACCGTCGGAAAGTTAAGTTGGACGTCGCGCGTGCGCCGGTCGAGCGCCACCTGCGTCGGGTTGCTCTGGGTGTCATAGCCGGCCGGCGACCACATGTTTGCAGGCTCCGGATAGGTGCCGGAAACGGAATTGGTGAGGTCCGCCATTGAGCGGCGCTTCTGGAATCGCACTGGCTCCGTCACGATCAGATCGTCGTCGGTGAAGGTCTCGACGATGGGCTGTTCGGTTCCGATGATCGGCCAAGAGCCCTCGACGCTGTCGACGACGATCCCGCCGCAAGAAACCATGATGGATTCAATATTGTCGCCATGGTCGACGTCGGCGTCGAGCAGGACCGAGCAGCGGTAGCGAGGCTCGCCGCCGGCGTTCTCGTCGCAGATGTTCGCGGCGACGGCATAGCGGTCGATCGGCAGGTCGACAGCGTCCATGTCCATGCCGAGGAACAGGTCATTGTTCCACGAAAAGCCGCGCCGGTAAATGTAGTCGACTACGACGGGGTTTTCCGAGAACTGGTAGGTCGAGTAATCGCCCCAGCGATGCGGGCCGGAACCGCCGACAGTGTCGTCCTTGCGGAAGTCATACAGGCGGGCGCCGCGGATCTCGAAGAAGAAATCGGGGAACTGCGAAAGCTTCTCCTGGTCATACGTCAGGCGGGCGATCAGGTAGCACTGGCCGGAACCGACATGCGCGGCTGTCCAGCGGCCGAGCGGGTTGGAGTTGCCGATCAGTCCAGCATCGGCGGCCGTCTGGGTGCCGTCGTAGAAGACGAAGCTCATACGGCCGGCATAATCGCCGGTGACAACCGAGTAGTTCTTGCCGTTGGCGGTCGAGAGCTGCAACTGCTGGCCGCCGGCCCAAATCTTTGAAAGACCGTCGCAGGGGAAGTCGGAGAAGACGAACACCTGTTCAAGGAACTTGTTCGACTCGCCGTAGGTGTTCACGTAGCAATCATGGCCAGCGATGCCGACGACGCCGCAGGCCACCTTGCGGCTGATGTTCTCGCCATACTCACGCTCGAACTGCGTGCCGGATGCCTGCTTCTGCGACTTCTTCGAGCGATCGGCCTGGATCTTGGCGACGACCAGGCTGATGCCGATCCCGATCACCGCCTTGGCAATGGCAAGACCGATCGTGCCGAGACCAAGCGCGCCGCCGATCGCGCCAACGACTGCTGAGATAAAGGGCATTTATCGGACCTTGTAAGCGCGCTTGACGAACAGAACGGACGTGATTTCGAGCTCCGATCCGGTCGTTATCTCGATGCGCTTGCCGCCGACCCTCTCGACGTGGCCGTAGATGGTCTTCACCGCAAAGCCGGTCGAGACAAACACGCCGCAGGAGATCGCGCCGTCGCGCTCGATCACGCCGACGTCGCCGCGCTGCGCCATCATCGCAGGAATGGGATCGCCGAGCTCGGCTGCGAGCGCCTCCTCGACCGTCTCCTTGAAGCCGGCCTTGCGGAACACCTTGTAGCCATCCGCCTCGCTCCGATAGTTCTGGAGGTGCGGCAGGATGCGAGATCCAGTCACGGCCTCGATCGCGTCCATGGTCATCATCCAGCAGTCGGACACGCCCCATTGACCGGGCAACGCCAGATGCTTCGCCACAACCGCGTTGAGGCGCTTTTCCCAATCATCATGTCTCATTGGTCAGGTTCTCGCGGCCACTCGGCCCCAGAAGATGTCGACACGGCCACGCTTGGCCGCATGCTGGAAGAACTTGTCGTCAGGCGCCCGCCGCGCCTGGTCGGTCATGGTGCGGTACCGGCCGTTCTTGCGGGAATAGTCGAGCTGCCGCCCTTCGCAACGGGCAACGAGGATATAGCCGCGCTCCGGATCGACCTGGTGCTCGACGACATCGAGGTAACCGCGCGCGACGACCTCCACCTGGAGGAGAGCACCAGTGTCGGGATGGAAGTGGGCATCCATCACGGTCACCGGCCGGTCGCGATAGTCCTCGATCTCGATCTGGGTCAGGACATCCGGCGTCAGGCCATCGTCAGGGCTCTCGGCAAGCGTCAGGGTGAAACCGCCGTCGGCGCTCGTGCCCGTCCCGCCACCAATGTCCGACACTTCGATCAGGCCGAACGGCTTGTATTCGACACCGGAATAGGTGAACGGCTCTGCTCGGCTGATGAAACCGTAGATGCCGGAGGCGAACTGAAACCGCATCATTTGCCGGGTGGATATCCGGCCCTGGTCGTATAGGTCTTTAATCTCGGTAGTGAGTGTCATCAGATCTGCCTGCGCTTCTGAGCGTCTTTAATACTTTGCAGCAACCACTGCCTCAGAGCAGGGTCCTCGGTAAGCCAGCGCACCAGTAGGTTTCTGATCTTGTTCATTGTGCTTCCACCAGACGAAAGGAGACATTGTAGAAAAGACCGTCCCGGGGTGGCTCGAAGCTCCCCGGTACCGGACGCATGATAAGTGCAGGATTGGCAAATCGAACAACAGTGCCGGCCTGGGAAACCGTCGCAAAAGGCGGCGGCTCGATTGTGATCGTCCGGGTCGTGCCTGCGCCTGCCACTTCGGTTACGCGGCCGATGTGGTAGCGCGTGAGGCGCTCAAGCCCAATCCGATCGCCGATAGCAAGCGACAGCCCAGCATCCACGCCGGACACCGAGAGCACGTTGCCGCCAGTGACCGACACGAGATTGCCGGCATCATCCGCGGGGGCGTGGTTGTTGATATGGTTCTTCGGATACCGTGCGAACGGGAGCCGGAAGAGAACGCGTTGCAACCCCTCCCGGAGAGAAAGCCACCATGCCTCGACCTCGGCATATTGATCGTATCGGAGTGGCTTGGTCGTGACGGCCACTTCCCATGCCGGGTCGTTGATCTGTGTGTAGTTGATGAGGCGCGCTCCAGAAGGAGACGCCTTCACCGGGTCGCGCAATATCATGTCGGCCCGGACGTAACCAACATCCGGGATTTCACGAGGAAACGTGATTGCCATTAGATCACGCGCCTCTTCTGCGCATCCTTGACCGTCTGAACAACGCGGGTGGGCAGGTCGGCCTTGAGAGCGGCAAGCTCTCGCTGGACCCGCGCAAGCCCCTCAGGATCAGCGCCGGTGGCGTCGATAGAGATCGAAACGGGAGCGGTGACAGTGCTGCTGCTGCCCTGTCCTGCCCCGCCGTTCTGATTGGCGGCCGTCATTATCCGGTGATTGGGGATGACCTCTTCACCGCCCTTGAACCGCACCAACTCCGGACCTTTTTCCCCGACCCAGGCAACGCCTGGACGAGCAGCAGGCGTTCCGGCAGCGTAAAGGCCGATACCGGGCTTGGATGGGAATGCCCCTGCCCCTCCGCCACCGAACAGGCTGCCGAGGAAGCCGAAGATTCCCCCGCCGCCTCCCCCAGAGCCGGCGCTGTTCACTTGGAACAAGGCGTTCATGACGTCATCCAACAGCTTATCAGTTATCCGGTCCAGCACACCGAGCGCGGCATCTCCGAAGGACTTCCACACGCCTTCGCTATTACGGAGTCCCGCGCGGAAGTCGTCGATGAACCCGCGCGTGGTGTCCTTCGCGAACTCCATCTGCTCACGGATCTTCTGGGTACCGTATTCAAGGGAGGCCATTTGATCGGCAAGATTGGAAATCTCCAACCTCTGGGAGCCTGTCAGCGTGATCCCCCGCGCCTGAGCTTTGTTCAACAGATCCTGTTCATACCGAAGCTTCAGCGCGGCCTGCTCGGTCAGGCCCAGCGCATCGCGTTCAGCCTGGAGCGAAGCGATCCGACGTTTGGCGCCATCGATGACATCTTCATATTTCTCGGCTTCGGACTTCGAACCCTTCCTCTTTTTCTTGTCTACCGTATCCATCCATTTGGCGAGGTCCTTAAGCGCAGCGGCACCCTTGCCAGCTGCCGTCGATATTCCGTCGCCGATTTGGCCGATCCAGTTCGTGTTCAGGTCCTTCTCTATCTGCTTGTTGCGATCACCAACCGCAGAGGAGAGCGCGTCTGCGTAGGGGTTTTTGATGGTCCCGAAGTCGACATTGGAAATCTGCCCGATCTGAAAACCTCCCGGCAGCTCGCCCAAGGTGCTGTTGATGCTCTGGACCATCCCATTGAGCATGCCTGTCGCAGCGTTAATCATCTGCTGGATTGCACCTATTGTTGCGTTTGCGGCGCCGATCGCGGCAGAGCCGATTATGTTCGGGAACTGGTTCCAAACGAATTGAATATCGTGGAAAGCCGCGACGAACGACCCGATCACTAGGTTCGCGCCCCGCTTGGCGGCATCTACGACATCAAATCCGAGCATCTTTGTCAGCTCATCGCGGAAGATTGCCACCGCAGCAACGGCCGCTCCGATTCCTGCGATGAACAGGAGAGCCGGGTTCGCGAGCAGGAACGCGGCCGCAACGCCGCCCAGCTGAACAACCAGCCGGCCGAGCCAAGCGATGAGGGATATCACGCCACCGATGATGGTGGGCGCGTAGATCAAGGCCATGGCTGCGGCCGCAGCGACGGCATAGGGGGCGATCTCGTCGAGGACATCAGCCAGAGCCCTCAGCGCGCTGCTCGCCAGTTTCGACCAGTTGACGAGCTGAAGTCCAGCCGCTGCGGCGGCGACCAGCGCGATCGTTACAAGGGAAAGAGGCGACAGAAGGGCCAGGAACGCCTGCGCAAGCCCGGCTACCGGACGCTCCATCGCACTAAGTACCCCGACGAGTTGGGTGCCCTGCTGGAGGGCGATCTGAAGCGGGTTCATCGACATAGCAGCTGTTACCGCAATGTCCTGGAATTGGGCGGCAATGTTGCCAACGTTCGCCCGGCCACCGGCGCCGCGGTTCTGGTTCGCCGCCTTGTTCATCATCTCGATCTGCTTTGAGGCATTGGCAGCTGCGGCCCCTTGCTGGGCATAGGCTTGAGCGGCAGAGGAAGCCGCGCCAGTCGCCCCCCGGTTAGCGGCGGTAAGACCTTCGGTAGATGCTTCGGCTCGTGCAGCAGCGCCGGCGAGCTTCGTCAGTTCACCCGTTGCACGGTCGGCGCCCTGAGTGGTGACCTGAACGCCAAGCTGAGCAACGTCTGCCATGTCTTTACCTTTTTCCAGAACGCAGCCATCGTCCCGGCTTCAACCAGGAGGATGATTCATGCGGTTTTCGGTTCTCGTTATTTCGGTTCTCACGGCGACGTCGGCGCAAGCCGCTTGCAACGGCGACCTAATCGCGGTCCAGGACTGGAATATCCGCCCACTCGACGCGACTACCAATGAGCTCACTTACACGGTCAAATCTAACGCACCGAAGGCAATCAGAATGATCGATGGCCAAGTGGGATTCAAAGACGCACTAGGCAAGTCAATTGGACCATTGGCGATAGAACGCGATGCCGTCCTGACAGTAGGAGGGACCTTCACAGAGACTCGTCGATGGGGTCCACACACATTCGAACGGCTTCTAAAGCTGAAGAAGGACGAGGTGACGCCTTACACCTGCGTGAAGGCCGTCCTTTATGAAGACGGGTCAAAAGAAGAGTTTAAATGAAAAGGCCCGCCGAAGCGGGCACCTTATCCACAACAACTCACAGGCCTTGCCCGCTCGACTCCCGGTTGCTGCCGTGATCTCTTCTCGCTGCCAAGCCGAGGAGGGAAGTATGACAGGGATTTCAAGATCGTCGGAACGCGTATTAGAGGCTGATAGAGCCGAAGTCGCCATGACACCCGATGGCAAAACGATCGTCATCGAGTACGATGTCGGCGCCAGCGAACTTCTTCGGGTGGCGTTGCCCTTCGACCTGACGAAAGACCTGGTGGCGCGGATCATTCAAGTCGCGGGCGCGACTATGAACGGCGAGAGTTTCGTTCGGTTGACGCCGGTAACGGCGATCGATGCCCAGCCGACTGACATTCCCGGCCAAATTCTTCTATCGCTGTATGATGAACTTCGATTGGCCCACCACTACTCACTCCCATTGGAAGTATCCGCGCCACTACGGGCGCGAATTCGAAGCGCAGAAGCTCAAGCGAAACGAGGCGTCCCGACTGGTAGAGCGTGATAGCCTCCAAGTGAAAATGCCCCCCGTTGTCCGGATCTGTGCCTACTGTTCTGTTTCCCTCTCCCTGATCGCCTCGGCCTCCCGATCGATTTCGGAGACATATCGGCTATCCATCGACCGCAGGATCGCCACCTCCTCCCGCCTGAGGACGTTTCCGGTAAGCTGCAGCCAAGCCAGCATTTCGGAGGATGAGACAGGATTGGCGCCGTTGAAGCCGCTCCCCTGCCCTGCCCGTATATCCCAAAACCACTCCCACAGCATGGCGCCTTCATCGGGAATGTCAGGCTCCGGGCTTTCGACCTCGAACGCGTCGTTTCTCTCCCGACGCGTTTCGCCGTCCTTGTCCCTGACGCAGTCATACCGGGCAATGACTGCTACGGCTTCGCAGAGCCTTTCCCCAAGCTCTTCGTAAAATTTGCCCGATCCTCGGAGGCGGCCGCGACCTGGTCATAGATCCAGCCCGCTTCAGAGACGACCTCGCGGGCCATCTCGAACGAGAGGACCGGCTTTGAGCCCTTCCAATCGTGGTCACCCCAATCCCAGGAGGCAATCGCGGCTGCCGCGCGATCGAGATATTCAGCCTCGACCTTGGACGACGTCAGCTTCTTCTTCCGGCTGGCGAGGAACTTGTCGGAATGCTCCCGCACGACCCGCTTGACCGCGTCGCTTTCGGACGATCGGATCATGAAGCGGATGCCGATCAGTTCATCGGTATCCGGCCCGGTGAGCTTAAGCTCGTGCAGATCCTCGGAATTGACGAGTTTCGAAATGTCCATGTTCAGTCCTCTCAGGGGATTTCGGCCGGACCGACGACGATCGGCAGCTGGTTCAGGCCAAGGGTGAAGCGCTCGAGTTCGAAGTCATCGGACCCGCCGCCGGGATACAGCGGTCCGGAGACGACACCGCGGCTGTAGATGATCGTGTTGGTGTGGTCCGCGTCCGGCTTATCATTTCGTTCGATTTTGACAGCCAAGTTGTTCTGATTGAGCGGTTCACCGAACGTGCGAAGGATCACCTGGCCGGCGTCGTCAAAGACAGAGGCGACCTCGATAACAGGGTCGCCGGCGTTGGCCGTGCCCTTTTGCTTCTGTGTGACCGCCTCGTCCAGCGTGTTGTAGCTGTTCATGGTGGAGTTCGCGCCGAAGTCACCGACGTTGCCCACCTTCCCGACCTGAACCCAGGTAAGCGCAGCGAATGTGCTTGCGATAAGGTCATCATTTTGGGCGGCGGCGCAAACGAACACCTTCGTGCCCTTCTTAGTTGCCTTGTTTGCCATTTCAGGTCTCCGGTTCGAAGGCGATGTAGGGGATGGAGACCGGGATGTTCATCCGGTCCTCGTCCTTGATTGGGCGGGATGCCCAGGGCTCGCTGCTGATCGTGATTTTCACGCCAGAGGCGAATATCGTCTGGTTCTTGAAGCGGTTGATAACCTGATCCGCGACCTCCTGGGCGTCGATGATGGCCGAGCCCAGCGGCCACATGACGCTCACCTGTGCCAGGCCGACTTTCTGCTGCGGGTCGTCACCCATCGTCACCTGACGGGTCCGGTTCGGCATGAAATCGAACTTCAGGTACTTGGCCGGCTTGGTCTGCCCCGTCGGCGGGAAAGTGATGCCTGGCGTTGAGATCGGCAGGGCCGCAGGTAAGCCCTGCAGCCGCGTGAGCAGCGCAGCAAAGATTATTGCGTCCGTGCCCGTCGCCATGTACCGATACCCTATGTCAGAAAAGCCGCCCCTATCGGACCGCGATGTTCATGAAGCGTTGCATAACGCGTGGCTGATGCTGGCCAACGAAACCGGCGCGACCGAATACGGCAACAACACCCTGAAGGCGGCCCGCCTGTCCCTGTTTACCTTCCAGATGACCATGATGATGAAGATGGAAGGGTCTACAGAAGACCAAATGCCTTCCCCACCTTCTCCGCATTGCGGTTGACGTGGACGCTCCAGTTCTGGACGGCTCCACGGACGAAGCCAGCCGGTGCGCGTCCATTTGCGCCATACTCCTGGTGCCCCGCGTAGGCAGCCGTGTATCCAAAATAGAAGTCATCATCTAAGGATGATCCCGCGATGATTGCCTCGATCGTGCCGAAGTCAAAGCTGTAGGTTCGGCCATCGACCGGCTGCGCGCCCGGGTTGATCCTTGGCATTGTCGCCGTGGATGCCATGAGCGAAGCCCACAGGAAGCCGGTATCGAAAGGCAGTCGGCCGCCTTCGCTGTCCAGCGTCTGCATTTCCTTCACGACGTCGGCGGCGCTTTGGTTCCTGACCGCTTCGACGGCCTCCGGCACTTTGTCCGCCCAGCCTGCCACGGCCGCAGAGAACGAGAGCGTTGCCATCAGGTGGCCCTCGCCCTGTAGCGGCGAAGCCCGGCCGCGATGTAGTCGATGTCATATTCCATCCGGCATTTGCATCCAATGCGATGACGGGCCGGCACCTTCGGATCGTGCGGGTACATCAGCGCCGTACCGTCCGCCGCGATGAACGGCATGTCGATCGGCACGCCCGCCTCACGGGATTGCGTCGCGAGCTGCAGGTGTTGAAGCCGAGGATGCTCGGATCCGGAATGCTTCCACTTCTTGGTGACTTCCGCCGCGGTGATCTTTCCGGCATCGATCTGCTGGCGGACGGCATTATCGCGCACCGAGAACAAGGCCGTCCTGGTTTCCTCAAGCCCGATCATCTCGCCCCGCAGCTGCAGGTTCTTGTCCGACAGTCGGCCGATGATCTTCCCGACCATGGCGGCATCAACCGACCTGCCCTCACGGATCGCCTTGGCGACGGATCGGTCAAAGCGCCTGTCCCGCGTCTTTAGGTCGAGGTAGGAGCGCATTCCCTCCACATCGCCCGACAGAAGGTTCTCGCGGGCGCGGGCGATGAATTCCACCTGGCGTGACGTTAGCCCAATCGTGCCCCCCTCGCGCCGGCCCGTAACCCGGTTGATCCGGCCGATCACGTCGAGCGCCGTGGAAGTCGGGTTCCTTCCCTGCGACAGGCCTGCCTCGAAAGCAGTCCGCAACGCCAGCCTCTGGTCTTCGGTGATGTTCGTCACCAGTGTCGAGGACTGCTCTCTGATCAGCCGCTCTGCTTCTGGGTTGCGAACGCCGAACTGGAACAGCACCCTCGTCCCGCCCGGCGCCACCAACGTTGGCAAGCTCTTGGCCATGTTGATGCCGCCCGCATTGAACGCCTCGCGGAGTGACATTTCCAGGGCAGCGAAGGCTTCTGGCTCGAACTGCACAGCAGCCACCGCGCCCGCAATATCACCGCGCTCGAGCCGCTCCACGATCGTCTTAAGCACGACGGACGACCGGATGGCTTCAATGGCTTCCCGAAAAGCGGCCGCGACCTTCGGCTCATACTGAGCGAGCAGCTCCTCGTAGGTCACGCCAGACGCCCTTGGACGATGAAGACGACATTCGTGATGCCGTCGTAGTTGTTCGGGTCCTCGGCGAGGACGTGGTAGGTCACGCCGCCGGCGGAGACGATGTCGCCAGGGGTTGGCACGATCGCAATGCCGACGGACGAGATGTAGACCTGCCGATCTGCGGTCGTGATGTTCGTACCGTCGATGTACCGCTGGTCATATGTCATCGGCACCAGCTTGGCCGGATATGCCGTTTCTGTGCCGTCGCCCCCCTCGACAGGGTCCGGAGGCGTGATGCGCGTCACGGTGCCCAGCTGGCCGTATTTCTCGATCAGCCGTCGGGCAGTCTCCTGCAAGCGGGCGTAGATTGCGTTGGCCACTGCAGCTCCTAACGCGTTAGCAGAAACAAAATCGAAATGGACGAACGGTTTTCAGTTTCATGCACTCGACTCTGCCGGTCTTCTCTGCTTCGTTCGAATAAACAACTTCTAGGGGAATAATCATGGGTATCGGTGGTGTAATCCAAACGACAGTCGTCCTCGGCGTTTTATGGCTGCTCTTGGTACTGGGAATCCAGTATTTGGCTTTGGAGCAGCCAAGCAACATGTCGATCGCGGCTCTAAATGGGACTGTCCAAACGTGGTCTCAGGCAATGGGCCAGTTCATAAGCCCAATCCTTCAACTCGCTTTGATATTGATCATCCTGCTTGCGGCGGCTGAGAAGCTCGGCTTTTCTGCTAGTGATGCCAACAACAATACCTTCAGTCTCTTTGGATTAGCCAAGAGCACAAGCGTTCAGGCCTTTATAGCGGTGGCGATTATCGTTGCCGTCGTCATCGGCGCACTTGCGAATATTGCTCGAATAGACGTCCTGAAAGACTTGGCACTTGTGGTCGTCGGCTTTTATTTTGGCAAACGTCCGGGGGAAACCATCGCAGCGAAAGTGGATGGTTCCGAGAGTCCGAAAACGGAGTAGCGCCTCAACTCACACAGCCAGTATCCCCGGCAGGCACGGCATCAGGAACGGCCAGAGCAGTCCCTCGATCGCCGTGACCACCGGAGTGGCCATAGCGACCATGTCGTCAACGCTGGTCGACGAGGATGTCGAGTATTCGACCTCAAGCTGGCCGATCTTCTCGCGCTTCACGCTCGCGGACCCGGTCACCACCGGCGACAGGCTGCCTGGGTTGGTCAGTTCGAGGAAGGCTGCCTCGTAGCTGGCGTTGATGATGGCCGGCGGGATAATGTCCGACGGGACCGCCTCGCCCCAATAGGTCGAAGCGCCGATGCGCGGCCATGCCCTCTCCTGAGCGTACCCGCCGGTGCGATGACCGGGAAATTTCATCTCATACCGATCAATCACCATAGAGCCGCGCTGACGTGCTGCGGTTATCTGGAGAGCGGTCGTCCCGTCGGGAATGACATGTCCGGCGGCTTCGGCGTAAGCGGCAAAGCCTTCGTTGTCACCGTATCCGGCCATCTCATTTCCTCGATGTTAATTCACCCACCGTAGGAACGATCCGACAGCGTCGCGACGGGGGGATTTCGTGGGCAGTATTGATTGGGACATGGTATCCGGGTGCGCAGACGTGCTCATGGCAGCCACCGCTATCATTGCCGCTTGGTACGCACTGAGACAGTACAGCGTATCGGTGCGGCTTCACGAAATCGAGCAAATCACCACTATGTACCGCGTCACAGCCGATGTAATGCGGCAAGGTCAAGTGAAGGGCTTTGATCGTTCCAGTATAAGAGAGGCGCTAAATGTCCTTGAAATGCACGAGCGCTTGATAGCGGACCGACTACTCTCGGAAAAATCGGTCAAATTCTATCGAGACGCGATTTCAATCAATGAGCACCTCGGCGAGATTCCAGCCACGAACCTAGACTTGATTAGGGATGTGCTCGAAAATGACAAGCATGGCTATAGGCACCTTATCGCCGCTTTGAAAGCTGGCGAAACGACCAGATACATCATCAATTGGTAGCCCCGGCCGTTGCCGGCCGAGGCCAATCGCTATTCCGCCAGCTTGGCGTCGATCAGTTCCTTGAGCTTCACGTTCGAGATGTTTCCCGGATATTGCAAGCCCAGTTCATTAGCCTGCTTTTTCAGCTCGTCGCGATCGGGGCTGTCGTCGGTCTTACCGACGCTCTTGCCCTCGATTGTAAGGCTTCCCTCGTCGACCCAAGCCTTGACCACGGGGTGATCTTCAACCTTGGCCCAGTCCGACGCCTCGACCTCGATCGTGCCTTTGCCAAGGATGACCGGGCCGCCAGGGATGCCGAAGCCGCCCGGGCGATTGTTCGTGATGGTGATTTTCGACATGTCGGCTCTCCTCAAATCCCGTCGAGATAGCGCATTGCACCAGGACGACGGACCTCAACACCACCGAGGCGGAAGATCCCCGGCACCTCGAACTTCAGCAGGCGCTGCTCCGCCTGAAGCCATCGGAGGGGCATCGGGACGTGCATCTTCACCACGCCCGGGTCACGGCGATAGGCGACCAAACGGTGCGTGCTGCCGGCGCCGGCGGTCTCCAGGCCGAACACCGCACGGATCGTCAGTGGCCGGCCCGTGCGGATCGTGTAGATGTTGGCCCGCTGTATGTGCTCCAGGACCGTCGTGGTCATCGTCGCGTCGAGGCGCTTGGTCGCAATGTAGGCATACCGATCCTGATCGAGCAGAACGGTATCCACCTGCTCGATCCCGTTCGAAGCGGTGAAGACGATCCCAAGGACATCATTGACGTCCTTCAGGATCTCGTCCGGCGTTTTGGTCGGCCAGGTCGCGGTACCGCCGGCGCCGTTGGGTGCTGTCAGGGCCGTAACCGATGCGGTGTTGAGCAAGCCGGTCATGCCGAGCTTAGCTCGCCCCAGGAACGCGACGTTGTCGACGAACTGCTCGTACTTACGACGAGCGGCGTCTGCGCGGTCGCTCTCCAGGCGGATGCCGTATGCCTGAGCATGGGCGAGCTCCTGGAGATTGTACCGATAGCCGATGCCGGCCATGAAGACGCGACTGTTGCCGCTGTCGAGCTTGAAGTCGACGAACGGGATATCATCCCCGTCCGGCGAAAACTCGCGGGCCTGACCGACGTCGTCACCCATGGAGAAAAAGTCGATCGCAGTCGTCCAATCCGGCGCCGAGTTATCTACCGGCACCAGTTCACGGTACTGATAGTCCGGATACTGGCGAGCGTAGATGCCCGGCTCGATGTAGTTCTGAGCCGTGCGGAGGAAATTAAGCGCCAACGCGGGCGCGTCCATAGTGAACATGCTCGTTCTCCCTTACTTGGTGACGCCAAGGCGGAGACGTGCGAGCTGGTTTGTGGTGCTCGTGACGCTTGCCCATTCGGCATTTTCGATGAGTTGGTTTGCCGCCGAGTTGGAGACGTTCGTGAACGCGCCTGTCGGGGTCATGTAGACGGGATCACCCTGCGCGACGGCAACCAGCGCCGTAACCCAAATCGAACCGGTCTTCATCACGCTGATCTGGTCGTATGGCTTGCAGACCTCGCCGTTGGCAAACGGCAGCGTCCGGTCGACAACCGAGACGCCGGCGAACTTGCCGAGTGCGGCCGGCAGAGCGACGGTATCCTCCGCGGCAGCATAGATGACGCCACGGCCGAAGGGGATGTCACCGGATGCAGACGCGACGACCATCGACGTGATCCAGTGCGGTTCAGTTGTTGCGATCATCCCCGGATAGCCAGCGGGGGTGTCGCGCGAGTAGGAGACGGTCGGGAAGGCCATTATGCAGACTCCTTCTGATTGCCCTGCCAGGCGTTGCGATCCCGCTGCAGCATCGCCTCATAAGCCTTGCTGGAGTCACCGAGATCGGCGTGGGTGGTGAGGCCGTCCTTGACGACCGATGCGAAGGGGTCGGACCCTCCGGCCTTCTTCGCGTCTTCGGCCAAAATGTCGAAGCGAGCGTCGATGTAGGCTTCCACCTTGTCGGCTATCGCTGCATCGCCGAGCTTTGCCGCAACGACCGCCTTGCGGATTGCCGCGTCGGCGAGACCTTCCGTCTTCACATCCTTGGTGATTGCCTTGGCGGTGGAGATGAGGTCCGCACGAGCTTGGACCCGCTTATCGAGATCGGCATCGGAAAGGACCTTCGCCTTGAGCGAGTCGATCTCGGCGTCCTTCTTGGCAAGCTCGCCATCCTTGGCAGCAATCGCCGCGAGATGCGCAGTATCCGCTGTGCCCATCTTAGAGTTGGCATCGGCAAGCCGCTGCTGCAGCGTAGCGATGACCGTGGCGCCCTGGTCGGTTACCTCAACCGGGATGCCATCGACGGTAACCGTCTTCAGGTTCATGATCTTTTCCTCTTTGGGTTGATGATCATTGATCGGGGCAGCGCCCCACTCTTCGGAGGCGGCATCGCCGATCCGAGCCTTGGAACCAGCTCTCGCCTTGTCGACGATCGCGAGGTGGTTGATCTTGATGTTCGTCTGGGTGGCGTTGAATGGCTGCCCGTCTGGCGCCACGCCGTCGCCCCAGACCAGTTCGCAGACATAGCCGGCGGAAAGCTCACGCTTTCCGGTCTCGACCGCCTGGATAGCTGCTGCGTCCTTGAGGATGAGCGGCAGGTGCACCCACTCGCCGTCTTTCTTCGCCGCGGTGCTGACCTCGCCCACGGCTAGCTGCTTCCAATTGTCGGCGTTTACCGCCTCTGCCGGATGGTCCATCGTCACCGGGGCGTGCGTGAAACTCTGGAGGCTGTCGGCCGAGAACACCTGGTCGGCGGGGCGATAGACCCGAACGACGGGCAAATCGGGCTTGCCGACTTCCGAGCCCGTATAAAGCTGGATGCCAGTTCGCACCGACCGAGCTTCGGCCACGAGGTATCCATCGGCCGTCCGACGCGTGCCGGACACCGTTACAGTGTCAGTAAATTGCATAGGCTATAGCCTCATAGAAAAAGCCGCCTTGATGGGCGGCTGGTGATGTCTTGGTGTCGCGGGGTGCCACGCCTTTTGAGATCTGCGAGCAGGGCGCGAAAGTGGGGGTAGGTCGGCGGCGATCTCAGCGCCTACGAGAAGGCAAATCGGGATGTCGTATCCGCGGCGCCGAAAGATAAGAAGAGCCCTTCTACTGCAAATGATAAGGGCGCATCTGGCGCCCTTATCTTATCCGGCCATCACCCGGAGCATTACGTTTGGCAGCAGCTTGTGCAGTTCTCCAGGGTTATCAAAGAATACAACTCGCATGCTTTGTAGGTCGAACGGAACATGAGACTCGTGTTGCGCCACCAGCAAAGTTTGCTTCCCTAGAGCCTGAGCAAGCCCCAGTTCATAGAAGACGTTGGGATTTCTTGAGCCAACGTTGGCAACGATGAGCTTCGCTTTGCAGATCTGTTTGATGACGTGCGTGAGGATGTCCCCTTGGACCTTTTGCTCATCACCGCGTACCGCGAGAAAACCTTCTTCCCGACATGCGTCAGCAATCGCCCGGAAAACTTCACTCTCTTCTGAAGCAAAAGGCGTCAGGACGAAGATCAGCTTGTCGTCTACCTCCAAGTCCTGCTCGGTGATGCCGAACTGCTCCAAGAAGGGCGTGGGCTGTTTGGCGCTTCTGTTCACGCCCACTCTCCGCTGCCCGGAGAGGACCAAATGGTTCACCTCCTGAAACCGCTCATTCGTAAAGACGAGTTCACGATTGAGCCTCGCGATCTCGGCCTCAAGAGAGCTTCGTACAGCAGACAGCTCCACCTTCTTGAGTGCGTCGTTGTAGTAAGAACTCCTGCGCGAAATCAGGACGGCGGTCATGATGGTGATTGCGGTCGCAAAAACGGCAACAACGCCGGATATTATTGGGAGTATTTCCCAGAGTTTGTCGATGGTCAGTTCGGTCACAGTGCCCCTCCAATCGCAAGGGTTCCGATCAAAAGCGAGACAGCGATGCAGTAGTTGAATACGGCTAGCATACCGCTTTTCCAATAATGAGCTGCAACCATAGCCTTGTCCGTCTTCCGGCAAAGGGCAGTGACTATCACCGTAAGGACCAGAAATATTAGGAATGCGCTCAAGACATCCTTCTGCGAGAACGCTGCCGAAGGTTGAGGCGGGATGCTGTAGACGAATGCCGCGAAGAACGAAAACGACAGAAATGCCATATCGAGCGGAAAGGCACACAGCGCCCGAAAGACGTCCAGCGCTTTCACCTCTTGCTCAATGAACAGCTTGTAGACAAATTTCAGCAGCAACACGCTGCTTGGGAAAAATATATCAGGGAGCATTTAGATGAGGCACCTCTGGGTGGGCGTCGGAGTGAGACCCTCTATAGACCGACTCCATTGAAGGCAACTACTAGTATTTATAGGGAAATATTGCACCATGACAAAGGGCGCCAGAGGCGCCCTTGATCATGCTCACTTGTTGAAGTCGACAGGGCA
Source organism: Neorhizobium sp. T6_25 (assembly GCF_002968555.1). Taxonomy (NCBI): domain Bacteria; kingdom Pseudomonadati; phylum Pseudomonadota; class Alphaproteobacteria; order Hyphomicrobiales; family Rhizobiaceae; genus Neorhizobium; species Neorhizobium sp. T6_25. The sequence goes on along the minus strand of NZ_PVBL01000009.1, from coordinate 24,817 downwards.
GGCACCACCTGCGCAATCGATGTGGACCTTGTCCACGTCCTCGGCCATCTGCTAGTTGATGACTGCTACCCATGGCCTCGCAATTAGCCTTGTTTCTTTATTCGTTTATGCCCTTCTGCCAGTCTTCCTTGATCTCTTTGAATATCTCCGGCCCAAGGATGATCCTGCCCTGGTATGGCTCGACCTTGGATAGATCGATATCGCCGCCGACCTGGATGGTGATGTGGGGCTGGTATTCCGGCCATTCCCACGAAGCACCCTTCTCGACGATCTCGCGGTGACGCCAGATCAGCTCCACGGCGGTGATCAGGAGAGCCTTGTACTTGCCATCGGCCCCAAAGCCTTCCATCTGGCGCGGGCCCCCTGCTCCGATCTCAAGCCGCGAAGCCCAGCTTTCACCCATGGCAAACCAGTCGACCGGCGTGCGGCTGTAGGCGATCGTGACGTGCAGATCCGGCACGATGTTGGTAAACCCCTGCTCTTTCGCCCACTGGACGATCTCAACGCGGTTGATGACGTCGCGTCGAACATACAGCGTGCGCGGTGCGGAGTCGTTCGCTGCCTGCCTCCGGTTGGCCGGCGGCCGGTTCTGGTTCGCTGCGGCTGCCGCGGCGGTAAGCTCCTCTTCCGAGGGCTCCTGCTCGCTAAGCTTGCCGTATTCCTCAATCGCGGCGTCCAAGCCCGGCAAGACGCCATCCTCGACCAGACGGTTGACTAGAGCATCGGAGACGGCTTCGCGCGGAATGATTTCCTGCCCTGCGGTCGAGCCCACCAGCTGCCGGGCAGCATCCGCCGTGGTCTTGAAGATCTCGGCCCGCTCCTTCTCGCTCATCTGCTCGAGCGGTGCCCACTGATAGTAGACGTCCGGATCGGTGACGCCGGCGGAACGCTCCAGGCATTCGTCGAGCCGCATCATCGCCGGCTGCATCTCCAGCTCCTGCATGGACTGGATTCGGTCGTGATAGTTCTTCATGTCCGACGTGCCGGTGGCGTTCATGCCGGCCGGCGACTGGCCCAGGAGACGGGTTACCGGGATATCAGCCGCTCCCGAAACGATCTGCATGAATGCCATCAAGATGTCGGTTAAGGCCGCGAAGGAAGCGTTCTTGCTCTCATATTCTTCCTCGCTGTCGAGGATGAGTGTGCCGTTGATGCCCTTGATGGTGTTCGCCAGCGTGTACCGGCGGAGCACCGCGTCCTCATAAGCCTGGTTGCCGATGTTTGCCGAGAACTGAGGGACCTTGATGATATCGATCTTGGCTTCGAAGATCAGCGAGGCGATGTTGCCGGCGGTGCTATCCGCGTTCTTTATCGCGTCGAGCGTTGATGTCAGTACGCTTTCGCCCCAGCTGAGGTTGACCGCCTGGTTGAAATCTTCATCTGGCGACATGGCCCCGTTGAAGATGACTAGCCGGGAGGGATGGATGTCCATCTGCATGCCGTTGGCGCCGCTGAGCTTGTAGAGCTTCGGGCGGCCGTACCAATCCGATGCCGGATCCCGGTCGATCTCGCCAGCCGTCAGCTGCCGGCGTGTCATCACCGTAAGGTATTTTAAGCCGCCCTTGCCGACACGCTCCACGTCCAGCGCCTCGGCCGGGTTCGCGTCGCCCGTCCCGATATAAACCGCGGCGCCGCCGAACAGCCGGCCCTTCTTCGATGCCTCCAGGATCTTGCCCTTGACGTTGAGGCGCGTCTCCTCATCCTCGATCGCCTCGATCTGGGGCTTCTTCGCCTGCCAGTCGCGCCACTTGCGGCAGCTGTCCAGCGCAGGGATGTCCACGATCTTCCGCGGCAGCCAGGATCCGCGATATGCCGCGATGATCTGCTCGTCGCTGAGCAGAGGTTGGGCATAGAAGGTGGTGGCAGCCTTGTCCCTGTCGGTCCCCATGCGGGACGCAAGGCTCATCAGCCCGTCCCTCAGCATCGAGACGACATTTCCCATGGGATTCCTCAGAAGTTATCGAAGGAGAAGGACGATCCAAGCGCCAGCTCGTTCAGAGCATCGGCGAAGGCGTCGACCTGGTCATCGAATTGGCCGTTCGGGAACGAGCAGACCTCGTCCAAGAATTCTTTGTTCCACTGACCCCGCAGCAGCTTCACGTTCCCGGCTTCAGCCTGGGCGGATGCGGGAGTGGCGCGGGTAGCTTTGTCACCGGTTGGCGGCACCACCTTCACCGCATATCCGGCAAGGATTTTCACCTTCGTCTCGGCGTCCGCCTTGCCCGCGGCGCCCGGATCTTGCGGGGTCCGGATGGTGACCGTCGGCCCGTCCTGCGAGGCGTGGTTCTTGAGCTTCGTGTTCACCTCATTCGGTGACCAGCGCCCGCGATCGACATCCTCCACATAGAAGGTGCCCTTGAAGTAGGCCATGCGCAGACCGACGGTCCAGTCAGGCTGCTTGCCAGGCTTCTCCTTCGATGCCGCGAAGTCCCATGCCCTCACCCGCTTGGCACCGGCCGGCACAGCATCGACGACCTCGAAGTCACCACGCTGGAACATACCACCGGAGCGAGGCGCCGGCCGCTGCTGATACTGCCCGGCATAGGCATAGCTGCCCATATCGCGCTTTAGCTTGGCGACCGCCTCCGGACCGAAGCGGACCGGGTCCAGCAGCTCACCGTCTTCGGTGCGCGGATCCTTGAACCCGATTTCGGTTTCACACGCCCTGTCCGGCTCGAACTCCATCGGGAGCATGAGATGGACGTATTCCATCCCGACCTCATGGATGACGCCAGAGACGTCTTCCTCGTGCAGGCGCTGCATGATGACGACGATCGCCGACCGCTCCTGGTCGTTCAATCGGTTCTGCGCACCCTCGCGGAACTTTCTGGTCGTCGCCAGTCGATCGGCCGCCGACTCCGCCGTCTCTGTCGAGTGCGGATCGTCGATCACCAGCCTGTCACCGCGCTGGGACGTCAGGGAGCCGAACGGCACACCCTCACGCGTCCCTGTCTTGGTGTTCGAGAACGACGTCTCGCCGGTGCGGTTCAGCTCCACCTCAGGCCAAAGGGAGCGATACCAGTCCGACAACATAAGGTCGCGGCACTTGCGGGTGTCGCGCTTCACCGGGCCATCGTTGAACGAGGTCGTCAGGTAACGCATGGACGAGAGACCGCGAGGGCCCCACTCCCATGCCTGCCACATGACCGAGACCAGCAGCGACTTCGACGAGCCTGGCGGCACGTTGATCAGCAGCCGATTGATCTGGCCGTCGGTCACCGCCTCGAGGTGCTGGCAGATGGCGTCGACGTGCCATCCGTGAACGTACTGCGCCCGAGGCTCCAGCACATGCCATGCCTCATGAACGAAGCCAGCCAAGGTCTGGCAGCGCGCCCGTATGCGCTCTGCATCCTTAGCGATCCTCTGCCGTTCCGCCTCAGCCGCCCGCCTCGCCTTCTCCGCCCGGATCAGCCTCATCATCTCCGCCGGGTCCACCGGCAAGCGGACCCAAGATAGATTCGAGGCGTTCGAGGTCATCGGCGCTCATGTTCGTCAGGTCGACGGTTGGGATGGCACCGCCGGTCGGTCCGGCATGGCGCAATTGCGTGGGCGGGTAGCTGCCCTGCATCTTGTTCGCTTCGGCGATGGCAGCGATGGCCACACGCGCGTCTTTCTCGGCATTGCTGTCGAAGATCGCCTTGAGGGCGAGAAGCCTGTCAGCGGCCGACCATTCGGCCTTTTCGGACACCCGAGCGGCGATCTCTCGAACGCGCTTCATGATGCTTTCATTTGCTTTCAACCGTGCTGCATTACCCCGGTTCGCAGTGTAACCCGCTGCTTCATATGCTTCATCCGCCGTCTTGCCTTGGGAGAGGGCTTGGGCGAACCTTTCATGACGGGCATTTTTCAGAACCGGCATCTGTCACCTCGGAGGAATGTGGGCGACGTGTCGATGACAGAGGTGACCGAGCTGTGGATTGTGTGGATGGTGTTGCGGCAAGCCTTGCGACTCATGGCCGTTCATCGTTTCGTTGTGATGCAACCATTGGATAAGAACGATGCCTGATGTCCCGGATTTAGCAACCGCCGTAGCCACTGAACTCGCAAAGCAAATTCCCATCAAAGATGCCTATTCTGATGCACTCTCGCCTGGAATGAAACAGACCGGGGCCGCTATTGAGGACATCACTAAAACACTTCGCCTAGCACTCGCTCCTTTCCAGGTCGGCGCCGACTTCAAGACCGTTTGTCACGGTTTATCGACAAATCTCTACGCGGAATTCCAGAAGAACGAAGGGCGTCACCACCGCCGCAAATTTTAGGGCCAACAATCGAGGCGATAAAATACGAGCCTGCGGATACCGCAATAGACGAGATGTTCTCTGAGCTTCTGAAGCGAAGCATGGATATCGACAATGTGCACCTTGCGCATCCTGCGTACACGCAGGTGATCAGACAATTGTCTGCAGACGAGGCGCAAATACTTCATGAGATCCACCGATACCAGAAGGCCGGTGCGGCAGCCAAAAAGCGATACACGATGGACATAAATCACCCTGCGCCGCCGCACTGGAAGAACATCAGGGTTGAATTGGACGAGATGTCGCGGGAGACCCTGCAGTTCCCAAACAACTTTGACTTCTATTTTCAGCACCTTTTTTCGATGGGTTTGGCAGCGATCTACAAAGTCGACGAAAAGCCCACCTTAAACCCTGACCGCAGTCAAAGAGGCACAAGAGTGCTCGAGGAGTACCGCTTAACTGAATTCGGCTCTAGTTTTATGAATGCCGTTACTAAAGAGAAGTGAATGCCCGCCGTGGCCAATCGTGAGCCGCGCGGCTTACCGTTTGCCCTGCCTGCTGAAATGAAAAAGCCGCCCGATGACAAGTCGGACGGCTTTCGTATTTTTACCACGGTTTCCGTGGTTTTTCTCTTGCATCACCACGGTTTCCGTGGGATAACAGTTTCACCGAAGCAATCCCGCTTCGGTAGGACTAGGAGGGCCTCATGAGCATCAAGCTCACCGTCCAAGTCCGGATCGGAAGATGGAGACTGACAATCTCCATTAGCCGGTAACCGGGGGCCGGAGGGGTCTAGACCACCTCTCCGGTTCCCGAAATGTATCAAATCGTTTGGAGACCTTCAATGGACCTCAAGATAATGCGAAATCAGATCGGCGTCACTCAGGTCGCGATGGCCGAGGCAATGGGGATGCCCCTCCGTAGCTATGAAGATGTCGAGAGCGGCAAGAGTGCCACCAGGCCGATCCACATCGCCGCTGCGAAATGGGCCGCAATCAAGATCAAGGCCACAGGTAAATCCGACAACCCGCTGCCCTCTGACGTTGCCGAGATGGCCCGGCATGCGCTGGAACAGGATGCCGGGGACATCTCCGTATAGCCTCCGGCCGTGTAATCACCTCGCTCCGAGGCTGCGGTTTCGATCACTATGCCGCGCCCGGATCGCCCGGTGATCGAGTGTTCTTTCCGAGGGAAGACCAGGGTCGATATGCGGCCTTCCGTCCGGTGCGATCCAGTGTGTGGCGCACTTCTCGGACGATACCGTTGATGACGTGTGTTCTACGCTGATTTGCGACACGCCGTCCATGGGATTATCAAACCGAACCAAATGCTTACGGTTGATAGCTAATGCAATTGTTTGACAGCACCGATTAATCTTGCGTTCGAAAGTTCGGCGCACCATGTCATTTCGTTCGAGATACCGCTCAAGATACATGCCTTTGCGGGTTTTGATGAAGCTGTAATCGTAGACCAGCTTGCGGTCGACCTCGCCGAGGAAGGTGTTGATCCAGGTCCATGTTTCCTCCATTCGGGAAAGCGCACCGGGGGCGAGGACGCGGCGGTAGCTGGTGGTGCCGTAGCCGTAGCTCTCTCCGATCTCGCGGACAACGTCACCCATGGCGCCCCCAGCCATGCGAGGCCCGAGGCATGCCGGAGTGGCGAGAAGCGTCTCGGCAGCCTCCACGATCCGCGCCCGCACCTGCTCATATGTCCAGTCCTGAAACACTGCCATGTTCACGCCGCTCCTCCTATCATGTCCAAAAGATCGCCCTGGATGGGCCTGTAAAAGCGCACCGAAATCAGCACATACAGCGCCTTCCAATTCTCGACCGGCATCCGCATGGCCTTTATCTTGCGGCGCAGGCTGCCGAGGTCGATCGCATCGAAGTCCTTGGTGAGCGTCGGCGATTTCACGAGATCCGGGTTCTCGATCAGCAGCGCCGACACCGCCTTGATCATGTCGGCGAACAGTTCCGCCGCGTTGGCCCTGGTGCCGGTCATCAGCATGAAGACGAGGCGGAGGTGATCCTCGCCATGATCTCGGCCGATATCGCGCACCGTGGGCTTGCAGTAGCATTCGAATGCCTTCCGGCTGGTCGGGCTATGCTTGGAGCCGTCGAACAGCTTCACGCCGCACTGGCGCGCGACCTTATAGATATCGCAGCGGTGGGCGCCGGCTGGTGTCATTCCGTCCTCGCCTCCCATCCGTGCCGCTTCCTGATGCCCCTCACGGTGCTTTCGACGACGCCCAATTGCTGGGCGATCTCAGCGATGGAGAGACCCTGGTGATAAAGCTCCCGAGCAAGGCGGTCCCGCTCTCCCGAATGCAGCACGCGCTTCGCCTTCTCAGGGATGCGACCTAGGGCATGCAGGATGGTGGTGTGGTTCCTGCGGAAGTACTTCGCCAGCTGCGCGATCGACATGTCGGGATAGCGCCGGTTGGTCTCGCGGATGATCAGGTTCCGAACCGACACGATTGCGGCCGCCCGGTCATGCACGGTGATCTGATCGAAGGTGATGGAGCGCAAGGCGCAGCGGGAGCGGATGAAGTCAACCGGTGTGAGGAAGGTTCTCCCCTCGTCGAGCTCGTGTGGTTCATCCGCAGGCAGGCGCAGAGTCGGGGCGATGTTCACCACCTTCGCCTTGCCGTAGCATGCGGCTCTCGCGGCCTTGGCGCGGGAGATGACGCGGTCTTCGTATGTGGATGGCTGGACGTGGGCTGTCATACTCCGCAAGCTCCTTCGCAAAGGTCAAGCATCCCTTGGCCTGTGTCTTTCGCCCCAGAGAAATCTATGTCTGCTAAGGGCATAAGCGATCGGTGAAGGTATTCCTGATGTTTCATGCCGGGGGTGTCACGTATGAGAACATCAATCTCGCAAGCCACAGCGAAAGCTTCCGGATCATTTATCTTGAGCCAGTTCCATTCGGCGTCGGTGCGGTATGGGCAATAGACGCATGCAGACTTCGGTGGGACCGGATAACCATGCTGTATGAGCCATGCAACGCAGTCGCGGCGGCTCATCCGCAGCTCAAGAAGGGGATATCGAGTGACTTCCCACCGATCGAATGCAGCCCCGGCCCTGACAACCTCGTCGGTGGAAATCCCGATCCACGTCTCGACGACAACGCCGGTTGGGACGCGCTGCCCTTTGGCGTATCCCAGCAGGCGTCGTTTCTCTCTAGCCATGGGATCAAGCTTGAAATCGCGGGTGCATTGGCGTTTGCCCATACCCCCGTTGGCCGTGAAAGCGGGAATGGTGACAAACCGATCCTGCAACTTGCTTCCGCCGCCATTGGCACGAGCGCGGATTCGATCGCTCAACCGTCCCGCGGTTACACGAACAACGGCCATCTGCCCGTTGGTTCGGCGGGTGATCTCGCCTTCCAGCCAATCGAGATGCGCCATCGTCGTCAGTGGCTCATCACCAGTATCAGCGAAAATGACAACATCTGGGCGCGGCCCCACAACGCCCTCCAGAGCCATGAGCGCAAGCGTCGTCGACTGGATACCGGCTCCAAGCGACAGAACGCGAAGCTGAGCATTTTCTACGGGGCCCCACGACCAGCCTCCACGTCGAACGCGGGGCGATTTCTTCTGCTCTGGGGCGACGAGCTGGAAGAGTTCCGTCATGCCCTCTCCCTCCGCTCGACTTCCGTGCGCCTTTTGCTTCCCCTTTGACGGATGAAGGGTTTGAGGCCATTGAACACCGCGTCGGCGGCGGACTGAGCTTCGACGACCGCCCCGTCCCTCACCAGTGGCCCGTTGATGTAGGCGACAATCGCCTCGCCGGCCGCGGCCTTTGCTTCAGCCTTGGTCTCGTAGATGATCGGATGACCGCCCTTGCCCTTCAGGATCTCGTTGTCGCACTTGTGCACCTTGCGGAACCAGGCGATGAAACCGCCGGCGACTGGCATGTAGCCGATTGCGAACTCGTTCATGCGGCGGCCCTCCAGGATGAGGCAATGTTCATATTGTTTGCTCTGCAGATGAGATGTTGGGAGGGTTGAGAATGAGCTGGGGATTTGAGCGCGGGACCGCCTACAACCGGAGGCAAGACATCCATGCCCGCTTCGGGGGGCAAAGGCAGAGCGGCATCATCACGCCTGCCAGCCACAACGTCATATTTATCATCAGCGGCCAGCGGGGATTGGAGTACGGCTATGACGACCGGCAGCATCCGGATGGGCTGATCGACTATTTCGGCGAAGGCCAAAGAGGCGACATGACCATGACCGGTGGGAACCGGGCGATTGCTGATCACCTGGCTGACGGGAAGACGCTGCTTTTCTTTGAGAAGGAATACCCGGCGCGCCATATCGTCTTCAAAGACGAGATGATCTGCCAAGGCTGGCATACCAAAGACGCCCTCGACAGGGACGGGAATATGCGCAAGGCGATCGTCTTTGAACTGCGGCCGCTGGATTCCGTTGTCCATGTCGCCGATGACAAGATCGCTCCTGTGCTCGATGATCTTGCCACTCTTCGCGCACGCGCTTTTTCGGCAGCCAAACCGACGGTCTCGGCTAAAACGGGGACGAGGACGATCTATGAGCGGTCCGCGGATGTGCGTGATTACGTTCTCGCGCGAGCAAAGGCCGTTTGCGAAGGATGCGGCAGCGGAGCGCCGTTCAAACGCCCGAACGGTACCGATTACCTGGAGCCACATCATATCCGCCGGGTATCTGACGGAGGACCTGACGATCCGCGGTTCGTTATCGCGCTTTGCCCAAACTGCCACCGAAGGGTTCATTTCGGAGGCGACGGCACTACCTACAACGACAGCCTGCACACCAAAATGAAATCCATTGAGTCTAACTGAGGTCAAAACATCTCCTCCTGCTGGCGCTTGGGCTTCTGCGAGACGTAGCGGGTGTATTCGGCCTCGAATTTCACCGTCTCGACGATCGAGGGGTCGCCGAAGCGAACCTTGATTGACGCGATCTCGGCGATGCCCTCGATTTCGGATCCGAACACGGTGTTGATCACCTTCCAGTCCTGGGCGGTGGCGGCGACCTTCTCCATCTCCTTCTTGTATTTCTCAGGCCGGTAGAGGGTCATGATGGCGTCGTAATCGGCCTTGGCCCCCTCGCCTCCGTAAAGGTCCTTGGCGATTGGCCGCGGGTTCTGCCGGCGGCCGCTCTCGCCGTTTCTCTGGTTGAGTATGAGCACCGAGGCGCCGATCTCGTCGGCCAGCGCCTTGAGCTCGACGGTGACCTCACCCGAAATCCTGTCCGCCGAGAGCTTGTCGTTCTTCGGCTTCACCTTCCCGATGTGATCGATGACGATGAACGGCGTCTTGCCATTTGCGCGCTTCTTGATGAACCGGCGGGCATAGGCGACGAGCTTGTCCACCCCTTCCCGCTGGCAACGGATGATGTCGAAGGGCTTGCTGTTGATCTCGGTGGCGAACAGGACGCATTTGTCGCGCTCGTAGTCGGTCATGAGGCGGGATGGCTCCCGCTGCTGCCGGACGCTGATCTCGTGAACCTGGGCGATCATCTGTCGGACGCATTGGGCGGCAGACTGGTCATAGGAGAGGAACAGCGTCGGGTGCCCGTGGCTAACCGCGTGGTAGATGAGCTGCATCGTGAGACTGGACTTGCCCTCGCCTGACGACGACAGCAGGCCGTAAAGGTTGCCGGCCTCGAACACCGGCTCCGACAGCACCTTGGCAATCTCCGGCAGACCGATCGGCACGCCGAGGACGCCGTCGCGTTTGGCCGATGCCTCGAACATGGTGAGGTAGGAGGCGCCCGGCGATGCGATCGAGGTCGTCTCGCGGAAGCGGTCCTTGAGGTCCTTGAGGCGCTGCTCCATGTGCTCGATCTCATCGGCAAGCGTGAGCAATGTGTGGCCTTCGGCGGCAATCTCGCCCGCGATCTGGGCTTCCCGGGCAAGCTGCCGACCGAGCGACACGCTCTTGATCACCTCAATGGCGCCAGCGATGTTCCGGCGGACCATAGGGTCGGCGCCGAGCATCATCAGGTTTGAGAGGTATTTCGCCGGGGTCACGTCGCCGAACCGGTTGGAGCTCACCAGCTTGGGCATGAATGGCTTGAGCGATACAGCGTTGACGTGCTGCCCGCCCTCATGAAGTGCCAGCGCCTCGCGGAACGCGATCTGGTGGACGCCCTCGCCGAAATCATCCGGCTCAAGTCCGCATTCGATCAGCAGCGAGTTGTCGTTGAAGATGCAGGCGAGCAGCAACTCAGTTGCCTGGAAAGCATCGTCCTCGGTTATCCGGTCGAAGACGTCGCGGTTGGATAGCGCGTTCATGCTGCCTCCCCGAATTTTCCTGCCTCATCGCCCCACGCGGTCCAACCCTTGCGGTCCGTCCGGCTGAAGAGGTCGAGACGGTTTGCGCGCGGCATCAGACGCTCGGCCGCCGCGTAGGCCTCTTCTGGCTTGCGAGAGTGATCGCGGATGAGCCCCGTGAACCCAGACCGGACATTCCTCGCCGTGCGGGGGCTACCGCGGGTGCCGATCAGGAAGGGCTCGTTGGAGCCTCGCAGGATGTAGCCTGTCCCGAAATTGATCTTGCCGTGCTTGGTCGTCTTCAACCAGGTGCCCGCCGTCTTGAACTCGAATCCCCATGCCCGCATCACCTCGAGCGCCTGCGGCAACATCGGGTTGACTGCCCACAGCCAAAGGAGCGTGTCGGCCGCAGCAAGGTCGAGGACCGGCAGCCGCTTGATCTCGTCAATCTTCATTGTCCGGTATTGAGCCTGCGGTGACTTCCCCTCGCCCGCTTCCGAGTACATGCGATAGGTCCACGCCGGATCGGCCATGATGAAGTCGAAGCTGTGCGGCGGGAGATCGCCGAAGGGCCACAGATCCTGGAAGAGCCTCATGCCGACACCTCAACCGGAACGAGTCCCAAAGTGATTCGTTGAGTCGGGTGATTCGCGTGAGGTACTGCGTTATGACCACTCGAAGAAGAATGGGCTTCAGCCCCGTGAAATTCAGGCTCGCTGGCGACGGCCGCTACCGGGTCGTGAGAGATGCTCACGACGCCATCAAGGTCCTCGCCACCGAGTGGCCGGTGGATAATAGCCCGGCGATGTCCCGCGCGACTCTCGCATGCCTGAAGTCGTTTAACGATGATGCCGAGCCGGACGATGTTCGCCGGGCGTTCATTGCGGCGGCGAGAGAAGCTCATATTGACGTTGCCGCGTGAAGTTGAGGGTTTTTGATGTTCGATGTTGATTGGGCCGTTCCAGTCTCGGTTGAGCTGCACGGGCCGGGAGACCATGACCTGATTTTCTGCACGAGAGACGCGGCAGACTGCCTGCTCCACGAGTGGCCCACGGAAGATGGTGAGAATTTCCATGAGGCGCTCCGGATGTTCATGCTCGTCCTCGATGGGAGAGCCGAGCCCGAAGAAGCCCGGATGGCTTTCGTCGCCGCTGCAAATGAAGCTGGGTTGCTGGTGATTGAGTAGGGTCATGCCGCCACCTGCCCGGCCTGCCGCTGTGCCAGCGCCTTCGCTGCGCCGGTTCGGAGATCCATCCAACGCTTGCGCATCCACGAAATGTCGAGGACCGAGCACCAGTGCCAGCAGGCCGAGATGCAGACGGCTTCGGCAGCGTCGCGCTGCGCCTTCTTGGTCGGCGGCAATGGGACGTGCTCACGCTCGCAGGAGCGGATCGCCACGTCTTTCCAGTCTTCCTTGGGCTCAGGCTTCACACCTTTGCCGTGATATTTCGAGTGCCAGGACCGCGACGGGATCGTGCCGCAGGCTACACCCATCATCATGCAGACGCCGATCGCTGCGCCGGATATGCCGGAGAGCTGCAGAGCGTTCGGATTGATGGTGCTGCTTTCCTCGATCGCGCCTGTGACCGGATTTTTCTTCTTCTTGTTGAACTGCGTTACCCGATGCTCGGGCTCCTCGATCGCCACGAAATCCGGCTTGTGCTCGATGATGAGCTTATAGACTTGGGTGGATGTCAGGGCGTACTTGGTTTCCCACGAGACCTCTTCGCCGCTGTCGTTCTCGGCGACATTGAAGGTGCCGCACTTGATCGCCGCCGCGTTGCGCCAGCTATAGCGCACGGCCCATCCGCTATTCGTGGCAAGGTCGAGCCCCAGGATGACGATGCAGCCGCATGACCGCACGCTGGCGAGTGCTTCTTCCGAGAAGATCGGTTCCCGTCCGCATGAGCATTCGCACTTCCACCCGCCGACGGCTTCGCAGATCAGTTTCAGGCGGCCGACTGTCTTGCCGGCGAAGAACTTGGTGTTGCTCATACCCGCGCCTCCCGCTTCCGCATATCGCTTGCCGAGAGCGCCTGCTCGATCGGCATTCCGTTCTTGATCCGACGTCGTATGGTGACTTCCTTGACGCCGCTCATCGCCGCCAGGTCCGAGAGCTTCACCGCCCGTCCGTCTAGTTCGTACCTGCCAGAAACCCGGCGCCCGGGCTGGCCCGAGAACTTTGAAAGGTCCACATCGGCAAGGATCTCGTGAATAATGCCCTCATGGGCGACGGTCTCGACGATGGCCTTGGCCATTGCAGTTGCGGTGACGCCGTACAAAACCGCTTCACGCTCGAGTATCTTTTCCGTCTTGGACTGAATGACTGGTTTGATGCTCATGCTTCACCGGGAGAGAGAGTGACGCATTCGCGCGTCTAGTTGGGCGGCCGGGAGGAGGATGGCCGCCTGGAGGAACTCAGTGGGCCGTGTCGCCCGTGGTCGCGAAAGGGTCGTCTTCCGAAGGCGGTTCTTCCTTGGAAGCCGACGCCTCGATGCGCGCCATGATGTCGGGGATCTCCGTCTCGTATTCGGTCTTGCCAGCGTCGTAGGAGGACAGCCAGAGCTTGTCGTCGGAGCTGCCGGCGTCGTAGCCGGACCGGCGATCGAGATTCAGCAGTCCCGCCTTGTAGCCCTTGGCCTGGATTAGCTGCTCGCGGTCAACGCGGTCGACCTGGGCGAGGAGATCCCCGCCGCTGGTCGTCGGGATGAGCCCCAGCCATTCGAGGTTTTCGCGGTCCGACTTCAGGCGATCGACCGGCTTCTGGTCGTCTTCGCCGAAGTGGGCCTTAAGGTAGTGGTCGAACTTCTGGCCAGAAAAGGTCGGGTCGGCAGCCTTGGCGACCTTACGGTTTACCGTCTTCTCGGCAGCCGCTTCCCGTCGCTTGGTTTCCGCCGCCAGTTCCCTGCGGAAATGGTAGGCGAACAGCTTCTGCCGTTCCGCGTCTGTGAGCTTGGTATTACTGCCGGCCGTCGCCATCGCATTCACCTCTGGTTTGCTGGTTTGGGATGGGTTTTGATCCTTGCCTTCGCAGCTCGCGCTTCAGCTTCCAGAGCCTCCAGCTTTGCTGCAATATCCGCCACAGGAGCATTTCCGTGGGCCTCCTCTACTGCCTTGACCTCGTTTTGAAGCTGGTGGATGAGGCGGAGATTGAAATCGAGGAAGGCACCCCGGACCCGTCGATATGACCGGAGACCGAAGTCCTTGAACTCGCCCTTCATGAGCCGCTTGAAGCTTCGGGGAGACATGCCGCACCACCTCGAAACCTCATCGAGTGCCTGAGTTTCATCACCCCAGCCCTCGCACCTGCGCCTGAACATCTTCTCAGCGAAAAGCTGAGCTTCTTCCGGGCTGAACGCGTCTACTGCTGACATTGTCGCTTTCGCCTCTGCTTCGTTTGTTGCCGCCAAATGGTGAGTTTCTTGCCACTTCATGGTCCGAGCTCCTGATAGCTTTGCCCCTGTCGGAAGCGCGGAGGATCATGAAGGATTTGAGATCAGCGCCCGCCCGAAGACGGAGAGTGAACGATGGAGAGAGCGGCGCGGACAGCACCCGCCAAGATGAGGCGCGCCTTGCTCTTCAGTTTTGAGATGGATTTCGTAATGCCAGGATCATCCGCAGCGAACCCGCCGGCAAGCATGCCGAGCGGTACCGAGATGAGGAACCACGCGATGAAGGCGCAGACGTAGATCATGCCGGCACCTGTTCTGGCTGGCTGGTCAGGAGCGCGGTGAAAATGGAGATGTCGGTCTTGCGCTCGACGACGGGACGGAATCGGCGAGGTACAAAGCCTGCCTCCATCACCCCGGCGTCCCACTTCCGAACCGGATTCACGATCTCATCGAGGAGAATGATCGTCACGACGGGACCAGTGCAGGCCTTGAACGTGAAGAGCTGCCGGATGGTGTAGACCTGACCCTTGACAGGCGTTTTGACGATGCGATCCCATCCACACGTGAATCTGTCATCCACGCAAACGACCTTCTGCCCAACCTGAAAAGTGCATTCCATGATCAGCGCCTCCCCGGCCTCTGTACCTGCTTGCGATCTTCAGCCACGCCGCGCTCCACAGCTCGGCGGGCAATTTCGTTTTCGGGCTCGTCTGGGAACTCTTCCGCAAACCTATTGCCAAGGTCAGCAAGCCAGTCTCGGCCGACGGGTTCGCGCTGGAGGGTCATGCTCCACTCCCGCAGTCGTCGACGATCGGAAGGTTGATCTCGGTATGCCGGTGAACGATGACCGCGTTGCCGGGATGCTCCGGGACGACGTACGGCTGCCAGGCAATCGGCGGCTTGCCGTTCGTTGCGAAGCCGGCCCACTGCTCGCGCTTCTTGTCCCAGGTCGTTGGGATGACCTTCCCGCACTCGGAGGCCATCCAGAGGCGCTGGTCGCGCGGGGCGCTGGTGATGTCGTGGTTCCAGCTCATGCGAGCCCCCTCCCGATTCCCCACTCCTTGAGCAGATCGCCGCATTCCCGGAGGCTGGTGCGCTGAACCTTGTAGACACTGACAGGCTGGAGAAAGCCGACGTTGTCGCCGGTGTCCCGGTGCTCGACCGCTTGCGAGTTGGCTCGCGTGAAGCGGCCGTCGTCATTTGTGGCTTTGAGCTGATCCGCGTGGGTCGGCTTGCCCTTGTGCCGGCGGATCGCATTGTAGACCATGTCGGTCCCAACCTCGTACCGCTCGGCTATCTCCTTGACGGTCATGCCGCCTATGCGGAGCTCGAATACCTTTTCATCTGGCGGGAGCTTTCTCATGCCGCCACCTCAGCCGAAGGTCGCTGCACAGCATGAGGCCACTCGGCACCATCCGGCCAGTTCGTCGAGAACCAAGCCAGCGCCGCATTGTATCGGCCGACCGTGATGTCAGACCCGGCGCGGATCGCGCCGAGCTTTTTGCTGTCCTGGAAGACACGGCTGCTGACGGTCTTCTCTTCGACCTGAGCGGCTCGGCCATATTCGTCGGCCACGGTGATGAGATGTTCGATATTGAGCATGACGACATCATCGGTAAATTAACCGCTCATGTCAACGGTTTTCTTACCGCTCGCGAAAAATCCTGCTCATCGGTAAATTTACACGATGATTGATGTCCAAGAAATCCTGCAGCTGGTCGATGAACATGAGTTCAAGACCGGTGAAACCATGACCGAGCTGTCCCGGCGCGCCACCGGCAGTACCGAGACGATTCGTAATTGGAAGCGCAGCCTCAAAGAAGGGAAAGACTTCAGCGCGAAGTTCGATTACGTCCAGGCTGTCCTAGAAGCGATGGGCCATAGCCTCATCTTGAGGGATGCACCGAAAAAAATATCAGGGGAAGTTGAGGTTAAGCGTCTGCTGGCTGTGATCGATGGGCTGCCGACTGAGGCTGTTAATCCGGTCTGGAGAATGATCGACGGCTACATCAAAGACGCCGAGCAATCGCCAGGAAGCCAGCCTCATGATCGATCTGAACCCGCCAGTCGCCGCCGTGTACCAACGCCATGAGTGTGGATAGTTCAGCAGCTTTTCGCTTGATTACGATCTCTGGAGCTGCGGGCGCATCTGCCCCGGCAGCCGCGAAGAGTCCGGCGACGATCTCTTCGTTCTTGGTCTTGAACTTCAATTGAATGCGATCCGCAATCCGCGACATGCCTTTTTCCACCACACGCTAAACAAGAACCAATAGTGAACAAACGGTAGAGACATTTCAAGGCTCTGGAATCTAAATATCCGCAAACGCTTGATTCATGAGGGGTAAAACTTGACTAAACCTGGGCGAGACGAGCCGGACCCTATGGATGAAAAAGACAGGGTCACGCATGATCAGTTTGTAGCCTATCTCGCCGCGAAAGCTCCTGAGAAGCCGTGCCCCGAGTGTGGGGTCAACGATTGGTTCACGAGTCAAGCGGTGGGTGACGATCGGCCTAATCCCCATCTTCAGGTAGGCATAATCCCCGGCGCATGGACAGACAAAGTCATGCCAGTGCAGACCTTAGGGTGCCGCAACTGCGGTTATATGAAGATGTTCTCAGCCAAAATGGTTCAGGACTGGGTGAGGGAAAATGGCTAAAGTCACAAAGGTCTACCTCGCGACCAGTAACGACAACGACCTTACGCTCGGCAGCGGCGAGCCACCAGGAGGTGATGAGTTGGATTCCCGGGTTCAAAAACTCGAAGGTGACCTTAAGGAAATCAAGGGAGATCTGAAGGCCCTCGTTAAGGACGTTGCCGAGATAAAGGGACGCGTTTCGGCTATGCCGAGCAGTTTTCAGCTTTTGGGAATGGTCCTCGCCATAATGGGCGCAACGTTCGCATTCATCCGATTTGGCTTATCCGGCCTCTAGTCTCCTCCCACCCTTCCAACTACTCCCCTCAGAGCAAGAACAAGAGAAAGAGATAGACTCTTTCCGTATTTCAGCCTTTCCGTATCTCGTATGACAGCGGTGTCATAGGTGGGTATGACACCGGTGTCATAGGTCAAGGCTGTAGACGCTCGATCGTCCCGGCTGCCGGCGCACCCTCACCCACTCCTCGACCTCCAATTCCTTGAGCGCTCTCGCGACGTGCCGAGGCGAAATCCCCAACGCCTTCCCGATAGATTTCATAGCCGGATAGCAGAATGGCCGCTTCGCGCTCAGGCGCAGCGCCAAGTGCATACCGACAAGTTTTCCATTTCGGCTAACGAATTCGTTCCCGACGAGCGCGCGCATCCAAGCGTCTCGACGCCGGAGCCACTTGCCCGTTTCCAACTTCGCAGTTTGATCCATGAAAACGTTTTAGTCGGTTTTTTTACCGCCGTCTATTGCATAGCGGTTTTTTTACCGCTACAACTTCCTCATCAGCCGACGGAATGATCTGGCCTAGCCACGAAGAAACCGAAGGCGCCAGCGGGCTCAGTACCGAGTGCCCGCGAAGTTTCAGGATGGGGATCCGCAATGGCATTCGTTACCCGCTACCGCGTCGAAGACCTTCAGGGCCGCACGCTCGCCGACGACTTCACTGATGAAGCCGAGGCTGTCGAACTGGCTAATGAACTTGATGCCGATGTTGTCGAGTACCGCCGGCCCGGCTTCGACCTTCCCCGCCTGTCCCAGCAACACCTGATGGCAGCGGAGTGAAGACCATGCAGAATATCAAGTTCATCAGCATTTCCGGCCACGCGACTGAGATCGCGAACCACGCCCACACCGCCTACTGGCGCGGTGAGAGCCAGGGCAAGGACGCGGCGGATTACCACCGCCGCGAGATCGAAAGCTCGCTCCGGCAGATGGCAGCCATCCTTGGCTTCCGCGTCGAACCCCTCGAAACAATCGAACATCAGGAAGCTGCAGAATGACCGAGCAGTCCATCGGCGCGCTTGCGCTCAAGATCGTCGACCCTTGGAAGTGGTGGCAGACCGCCCTCAAGGATCCGTCCAAGATTGGCAGCAAGGATCTGCCGGTCCACGACAGCGACCCGCAGCAGGGATATTTCCGCGTCCGGTACAGCAAGGACAAGCCGTTCGAGCCGGTTGCGATTTGGAAGGAAGACGGCGCATGGCTGGCCTATCGCGCCGGCCGCGAAGTAAAGGCTGAGGACATCTGGACCTCTTGCTGCCGTCACCCGATCAGCCATGCGGCATACGAAGCCGCGATCGACGGCAAGGGCTGGCCTGATGACGACGCGACCGTTGCCGCTCAGGTGAAGCCGCCGGAACCGGGCATCGGGGACAACTCCGCGCCGGTCGACGAAGCCGACGTGCTCAAGGATCAGATCGAAAACGCACTCAAGGGCATCGACGCCTACAAGAAGATTACCGACGACGCGACCGCGTCGAAGGCTCAGTCTCTCCGCAACCGGCTGAACGAGCTGTCCGGCGATGCTGACAAGAAGCGCGATGAGCTCAAGCGTCCGCACCTCGAAGCCGGCAAGGTTATCGACAAGCATTGGATGCCGCTGGTCAAGTCGGCCAAGGAAGGCGCCAACGCCGTCAAGGCCGCCATGGATGCCTATGAGACCGAGAAGCTCCGTAAGCGGCGCGAGGAGGAGCGGAAGGCTGAGGAGGCCCGTATCGCCGCCGAGGCCGCCGCTCGTGCCGCACATCCCGAAGGTGAGGTGCTGGAGGCCCCGAAGGTCGAAACACAGCCTGCACCGCCTCCCGAGCCGGTCGGCCAGATCCGCGCCACCTACGGCAAGGCAGCGTCCGTCAGCGTCAAGATCGTAGTCGACCAGGTCACCGATTGGCCGGCTCTCGCGACCTACATGTCCAACCATCCTGAATGCCAGGACCTGTTGCGGAAGCTCGCCCAGCGCGCGCTCGACGCCGGCCGCACGGCCATTCCCGGTATCACCACAACCGAAGCAGCAAAGGTGCGCTGATGACCGACTTACTCACCCCCGCCCTCGCCGTCGCTGCTGTCAAGTTCAAGTGGCAGAAGGGCGACGACCAGAAGACCTACGACTACCTGATACCGCACGAGCTCGAACTAGCCGTCGGCGACAAGGTCATGGTTGAGACCAAGCGCGGCGAGACCGAGGTCGAGGTCGTCGAGATCAAGGCCGAATCCGAAATGGCTTCGAAACCGATCCTGCCCCGCGCTGATCCGGCGCCAGCCGAAGCCGCGCCCGCCAACACCAAGTCGGAGTGGGATTTCTGATGAACGCGATCGCCCGGACAGACGCGCCGAAGCCGCTCCTCGTCGAGATGGCGGACAAATACGGCCTCCAGCCCGCCGAATTCTCCGCAACCGTGCGCAACACATGCGGAATGGCGAAAGCCACCCCAGAGGAATTCGCGGCCTTCATCATGGTCGCGAAGGAGTACGATCTGAACCCGCTGCTGAAGGAGATCTATGCCTTCCCGGCCAAGGGCGGCGGCATCGTGCCGATCGTCTCGATCGACGGGTGGGTTAACCTCGTCAACTCTCACCCGGCATGTGACGGTTTTGAGTTCGATTTCGAGCACGCCGAAGACGGAACGCTGATCTCCTGCACATGCCGGATGTACCGCAAGGATCGCGGCCGGCCGGTCACCGTCACGGAATACCTCTTGGAATGCATCCGGAGTACCGACCCGTGGAAGATGAAGCACCGGATGCTGCGCCATAAGGCGATGATCCAGGCAGCTCGCTACGCGTTCGGCTTCTCCGGCATCTATGACGAGGACGAGGGTTCCCGATTTGCGGACATGAAGGACGTCTCGCCTCAGGCGCCGAAGCCGCCAGCTCCGCCGAAGCCGCCCGCGCCTCCAGTCCCGGAGGAGACGGTCGTCGACGCCGACGGAGTGGTGATCGAGCACGACCAGCAGGAAGGCGACCACACCGACAGCCCGGCTGAGGAAGTCGATGCCACCGCGTTCTTCGAAGCACTCGAAGCAGAGATGGCCCAGGCAGCGACCGCGGAGGATGTCGAGGACGTCTGGACCGCCCGCGATGCGCTCGCTGTGTTCGAGGGTGACGATGTCAACCAGGGCATCGCCAAGGCGATCAAGAACCGCCGCCTGAAGGAAATCGGAGCCTGATATGCGCGAGCTCACCCAAAAGGAACATGACGTGGTGGCCGCTCTGGTCGAAGCATGGAACGCTTTCCTTGAGCTTCCTATCCAGCACGGCGACGACATCTCCGAGTTCCGCCACGGCATCCACCGCCTTCAAGAGAAGGTCCTGGCGCGACCGACGCGCAGGATGGACGGACAAGGGAGGTTCGCATGACCAAAGGCGACTTCCCCGCGCTCCGCATGACCATCGACGGCGGACGGCTCGTACCGGCTGGCCAATTCGACGCCGAGCGGCTCAATAGCTACCGGCGCGGCACAGTCGTGTTTGTCCGCTTCACCGAGGAGAAGGACCGCGTCCTAATCCGCAAGTGGTGGGCGATCCTCGGCCTGGTGGTCAAGCAGTGCGACACGCCGTGGAAGACGAAGGAGGAAGCCAGCGAGGCGATCAAGCTCTCGCTCGGTATCGTCAACCTGTCGAAGACGGTCGGCGGCCAGTTCATGCAATACCCGCGCAGCCTCTCCGAACTCGAAGATCCGGAGTTGCAAGATGCGCTCGATAATATGACCGAGCTCTTGAGCCGCATGACCAGGGTGGACGTAGGAACCCTCAAGAAGGAAACGGCCCATATCGGCGCCGAGCCTGACCCCGATCAACCCGCTTCCGGCGACGTCCCCTCCTCGCCGGATACCGCCGACGACCCCGCCACCGCGTCGTCGGCCGCAGCAGACGAGAACAGCGATTCCCCTCCCGCTGGCTCGTCTGCTGCCACCCTTTCCGAAGCCGATCTTGATTGGCTGAAAACGGTCGCCGTCATGCTGTGGTCGGCGACCCATGCCGGGAAAGAAAACCTCCACGTCCTCGAAACCCAGAAGATGTGCGTCCCGAGCGGCAAGCCTTTCTCGGAAGAAGCCCGGGAGAAGGCCCGCAGGATCTACGAGCAGTTGGAGAAGGTTCCGACGCTCGGACACGACAAAGCCGGCAAGCGCGGAATCGTCGCGAACATCGCCGGCATTAGCGAGAAGGAATTGAGCGATGGCTGAGAATTTCGAACTCGGAGAAACTTATTTCACGGCCGCTGGCGAGAAGGTCTATCTCGACGCGATCACGACCGATGGGAAATTTGTCGTTTCACAGATCATGCGGTTTGAGGACCACTACGACAGTTTCTACGAGGATGTTGGGCCGTCGAAACTGGTCGATAAGATTTTCCAGGCAGCGCCAGTTGCTGTCATCGATGAGCGCTTCATTGCAGCACAAACGAAGCTATCGGACATTGAAAACCAGTATCAGGCCCGGTTCGCCGAAATAGTGAAAGCGGAGCGCCAAATAAAAGACCGGCTCGCCAAACTCAAGAAGTACGAAGGGCTCGACCGCCTAGAAGATTTCATCGACGGCAACATTACCCACCTCGTCCTTGTCGACGAAGATTACAAGATCGTTGGCCTCGAACGCCTTGACGAGATGGAATATGGGCGCAAGCGCGGCATGAAACTCGTTACGTTGTTCGGGGCATCAGGCGGAGATTTGGTCTGGAGGGTAAATCAATACTCTGATGGATCGGGAAGTGGCTCTTGGGAGATCATTCCATGCGCCAGCGAGGAGGAGGCCGTGGCCAAGCGTGCCGAGCGTATCTTGAGAGATGTTCAGGATAGCTTCGCTGCGTTCGCTCCTGATCGCCCATACTGGCTTTTGCGCCGGGTCGAAAAGGCCATCGAGTTCGATATCACCGTGCCTGATTCCATCATGGCCCGTTACAAGGAATGCAAGAAGCTGGAGCTTGCTACAGCAGAAGCCAATGCCCGGAAAGCCGTCGCGGATGCACAGGCGAAGCTGGACGAATTCCTGGCAAAGGGCGGTGCAGCATGATGGCCCTCGCCCACACCCTGATCATGCGCTCCCACTCCTCCGGCAACCCGATCGCCACGACGGACAGGGACGCCGAGTTCTACCTGATCAATCACGGATTCGCCGCTTACAGCCAGAAGCCCCTCATGGTGCTGACGAAGAAGGCTGAAGAATACGCCGAGCGGGAGAAGGCTTGGAACGCCCAGCAGCAGCGGAGGAGGACGCGATGATCCCCTATCCACTCCAGTGGCCTGAACACATGCCACGCTTCAAGGCGGCCCGCGAGGCCGGCCAGTTCCGCACCACGCTTGTCGGCGCCATCAACAACGTGAAGGACAGCCTGAAGCGCTTCGCCGCCGATAGCGGCAAGCCTCTGGCGAACGTCGTCATATCCAGCAACGTCACGCTCGGCGCCGACAAGCCGTCCGATCCGGGCGTGGCCGTCTGGTTCGTCTGGGACGGCATGACCGTCTGCATCCCTGTCGATCGATACGCGAAAGTCGAGGCAAACCTGCAGGCGATCCACCACATCGTAGAGGCCCGTCGCACTGAGCTCCGCCATGGCACACTGGCTTTAGTGCGAGCGACGTTCACGGGGTTCGCAGCTCTGCCGGCGCCGCAGCCTGCGTCGAAGCGCTCCTGGCGCGAGGTCTTTGGCTATCACGACACCCAAATGCCGACCACCACCGAACTGAACCGCACATGGCGCGATCTTGCTGGGAAGCGTCACCCGGACGCCGGCGGCAGTCACGACCTCATGTCCGAGCTCAATGAAGCTCGCGCCGCGGCTCTGAGGGAGATCAAGGGATGAGCCGGTCGACGGAGGAATGGGTCGCAAAGCACCACGACCAGAAGGTACCGGACCGCGTCAAGGTCCGCGTCTTCGAGCGCGAGGGCGGCATCTGCCACCTGAACGGCGCCAAGATCGACCCGGTTCGCGATGAGTGGGACCTTGACCATAAGATGGCGCTCATACTCGGCGGCCAGCATCGCGAATCCAACCTTTTCCCAGCCCTTCGCGAACCTCACCGGAAGAAGACCGCCGTCGAGATGGGCGTCAAATCGAAGATCGCTCGCGTGAAGAAGAAGCACATGGGGCTTGGGAAATCAGACGGCCGCGGCTTCTCGCAGCGCCTGGGCCAGCGCATGGACGGCACGGTCTACGACAAGCGGACCGGCGAGATCATCAGGGAGGGACGACGGTGACCGCGTTTCAAGAGCTCTACATCCAATTTACCCAGGCAGAACCTGGCAACGCGACGATTGGGAAGTGGTCGCAGTTTCCGTTTGCCCGTGGCGCGGAATTCGGCCTCACCGCCGCCCTCCAGGCAGCGGCAGACACCCCACCACCCTCATCACAAACGGTGGGGGCTGCTGCGGATGCTCTACTTGTTGAGGGCTATCATAAGGACAGAAGCGCCATTGTCCCGGTAGGCCAAGAGGACGATATTGTCGATTACCACGACGCCCTTCTCGCCGAGCTGTCGCCAAACTGTTTCAAGTTGCGCCTCGTCCACAGATGTCGCAGCACGCATGAGCTTAAACGCGTAGTTCGAGTAAGCGGGAAACTCGCAGAAACAATTCAGTGCGACGGTATCAGTGCTGCTTGTTTTAGATGCACTCGCCACCGAAAACGATACCTCTTTGGAGACAATCAAAGAGCACGCAAAGAAGTTAGCCTCCTCCTGCTTGCATTCTTGAAACAGGTACTCCCCGGGCATCAAAAACGTTGGAAACATGTCGATGAGTGCATCCGGCCGAACATCCCAAATCCTATCAACAGGGGCAGACACAGCAGGACCGACAGCGAACAGCACAATCACCGACAGCAACCACGCCAGCTTCATAAACATCTTCTCACCACAACGATCTGCGTGTTCTTAGCAAAGCTGGAGTTATGCACAAGCGGCTTCCCATGCCCACCACCCGCAACGAAACCGGGTGGACTAGTCGAGCTGAACTGCGGATCGGAACAGCACCTCCCGAAGCACAGTCCCGTCCTCGGCGGTGATTTCGAAACGGGTCACGTCAATAACGTCGTTGGCCAGACCCACCTCCGCAATTACCTCCCGCGCGGCCTTGACGGCATAATTGTAGGCGTCGTCGAGGTTGGCAAATTTAGTTCCCTTAGGATCTTTCCCGAGGACACCGCCCTCTCGGACATGGAAGTAGTACCTAGGCATTCGGCCTCCATTGAGCCAATGGACCATAACTCCAATATTCGATCCGGGTTCTCGCCATCGCCCCCACCAAATGTGGGAGCTTAGCTTTGATGCGCCCAATCCAGCGTGGTTCAATTTCCGCAGGCGGTATTGCGAGATTTTTCATCGGCAATGTAAGCGGGATCATAGTCGTCCAAGCAACGGCTAATGTGGTCATTCAGATGCCAATCCCACGCCGCAAAAGCAAATATCACCAGCAACAGAACCAAAAATATGCGCCGTCCGCCAAGCTTCTGCATCGCTGCCGTTTCTTCCAACCGCATCTGGAAAAAGCGGTAGCAAACGGTCAACCTTTGAGCAAGCTCACGCCGGCAATCGATATCGGCAGTGGGCAAAGCCCCTCGCCCTCTGTCAGTGAGGGGCCTGAAGGTGAAGCTTACTTAAACGGTCACAAAGAGGACGGAGGTTTTGCAAGGGGTTCAACGTTAGCCGTAATTTGTTCGAGGTACGCCGCTAGCTTGCGCGCCTCACTCAATTCAATCGGAACCCATACCGTGGCATCTCCACCCTTGGATTTGATCACCACGTACGTTTCCGACGACGACTTGCGTCGCCTCAACTGGCACCAACAAAGTGCTTTTCCTACTGATGAGTCGATCGCAATTTCTGAAACTATCTCGTCAGCCATCAAGCCTTTTACGGCGTTGAATTGCGCGCTCAACCAAGAGATCGTAAGCGCTGTCCTGACCCCACCTTCCGGATCATCACTTGATCATTGATGTTCAGCCTCGAAAGAGGGCTTGGACATATGTCGATTTCAGAGCTTACGCTTAACTCCAAGGATGAGCCGGTCCACCG